>LKMS01000002.1 GCA_001563965.1 Haloferacaceae archaeon PL-Br10_E2g29
CAGACAATAACAAATCCGCTTCGTGAATATCGCTCGGCATTGTGATCCTAAAACTATAGCTAGCTAACATAAAGAATGTGCATGATGAACAATGGTTCAGTGGCCGTCAAAGCCGAAACACCGCATCGATATCGGGTGCTACGGGGCGTGTAGTGCGGCTGTTTCGATCGAAGCGAGACCGACGACACACCAGGCGTTGCCACGAGAGCCGACCCGACGCAGGTGGAGGCCAAGTCTGTCGCCGGACGCGGCGTCCGCAAGCGAGCGCTGCAACGACTCGTTCGCAATGGCCACGATCTGATACGTTCGATGCGTTTCGACCGCCGAGACGGTCAGCGCGCCGTGGCGGTTCAGCGGTTCAACGACTCGGCAAAGGATCTCAACGGGCTGGCGATTCGAAGCGGTCTCGCTTCGGCACCCGTGATCGTCGGCTACGGCGTTGGCGTCGCCAACCGACACGTCAGCGGTGGCTGTCGGCTCGGCATCGCCGGTCACGGGTGGTTCGGTCGTCAGGTCAGCGGCAGCCGTCAACGCAGAACTGTCGTGTTCACGGTGTGATCGATCCGTCGACGAGAAGCCCGACGGAATCGTCATATTATCAGTCATGTACTGCGGTCTGAGCCGATGTGTCCTAAGTATACACACCCTACTGAGACTCTCTGAGCGTTTCAAGTCCCGAACGGAGATCCACGGCCGGCTCGTAGCCAAGATCAGCCACCGCCCGGCTAATATCTGCGCGACTCGCGCGGATATCGCCCTCACGAGGCTCCCCGTAGACACGTGATGAGTCGCTCCCGACGACCTCGGCAATCGTGGCTGCCAGCGCGCTGACCGTCACCGACTCGCCAGTCGCAATGTTGTAGGCGGTGCCGACGGCGTCGGTTTCGGCGGCCAGTCGGTTCGCGCGAACCACATCGTCGATATGGACGAAATCGCGGGTCTGTTCGCCATCGCCGTTGATTGTGATCGGCTCGTCCGCTCGTGCCTGCTGGAAAAATACGTCGATAACCGCCGAGTAGTCGCCGCCGGCCTGTCCGGGGCCATAGACGTTGAAGTAGCGGAGGGCGACGGTTTCGAGCCCATACAGCTCGTGGTAGAGCCGGACGTAGTGATCGACCGCGAGTTTGTCCAACCCGTACGGCGAGGTGGGTTCGAGCCGGTCGGTTTCGGTTATTGGGACACTGTCAGGTTCGCCGTAGATTGCTGCGCTCGAGGCGACGACGACACGGGCGTCGTGACGGCGGGCGGCCTCGAGAATCCGAAGCGTCCCCGTCACGTTGACTGTGTGGCTCTCAACCGGTCGGGCGACGGAGTCTTTGACAGCGACGAGCGCAGCCTGATGAAAGATGACGTCGACGCCGGCGACCGCCTCCTCGACGACCGCTGGCTCGCGAATGTCGCCCTCGATGAGTGTTACTCCCGGCGGCACCTCACCCTCCGTGTCGCTGTCGAGGACCCGGACAGCCGTTTCGTCGCGGAGCGACTCGACAAGCGCGCCGCCAATAAACCCCAGTCCGCCGGTGATAAGCACCGTGTCATGGGCCAAACCCGTGTCAGTCTCCATGTGCCACCAGTCGCCAAACACATCCATTAGTAGCCGCAGACTGCAGGCAGTCTCGCGTTCCCATCGAGCGGCTACCCACCGCGCAGTCGGCTGGTAGGTGTTGTATAACAATGTCTGGGTGGTGCGCACGCACCGACAGTGATGTCCAGGACCGATGCGCAATCCAGCCGGCTGCCGCAGCTCGAAGCAACTATTGTGCGAGGCGACGACGGCACCGACGAGTGTACGTTGCACCCGGCTGTCCCGATCAGCGGCCGGCTGACCACCGAATGGATCACCGCTTCGAGCGGGTCGTTTTACTCATTGGCCGCCTGGCGCTGACAACGGTAGAAGGCGATCCGCGGCGCTCCACGCAGAGCGCTGAAACCGGCCACGGGTATCCTGCTGGTTGGGGTCGATTGCAGTGTAGGCGACACCGTGAGCCACAGCGATCGAACGTGGTCAACTACCAGCAAGTATCGCTCCACCACTGGATGAGTACACACACCATACTGGCCATCACCACTGACGAACGGTCGCCAATCGGTTCATAACAATGGGTGTCTCGGCCCCCTGAGTGGTATGCGACGTAGATACGCGCATAACGATACCGAGCGCAGCCCAGCCGGGAAACCCACCGACAGCCCGCCAACACCGACTCGGCGCGGGCGGCAGTCGCGGGTCGATCACGTTGCCAACCCATCAGGAGTGATGACCTAATGTGTGGGATTACCGCCCGGGTCGGCACCGACGGCTCGCTCGGCCCTCTGTTGGATAGCCTCAAACGGTTGGAGTACCGCGGCTATGACTCGGCAGGCATCGCCGTGCAGAACGGCGCTGGCATCTCGATCAACAAATGCAAAGGCGAGGTGAGCGCCCTCGAGGACGCGCTTGCGACCGTTAGCCACGACGGCCCGATCGGCATCGGCCACACCCGCTGGAGCACCCACGGCTCGCCAAGCGACGTCAACGCCCACCCACACACGGGCAACGACGGACGCGTTGCAGCCGTCCACAACGGCATTATTGAGAACTACGTCGAGCTCCGCGAAGAGCTTACCGAGCGCGGCTCTCGGTTCACCAGCGAGACCGACACTGAGGTCATTCCCCACCTCGTCGAGGAACGACTCGCCGCCGGCGACGACCCCGAAACCGCGTTTCGAACCGCGATAGATCGGCTTGAAGGAAGCTACGCAATCGCGGTGATTATCGACGACGAGCCGGCCGTGTACGCGACGCGCAACGGCTCGCCACTGGTGATCGGCGTCGGCGACGATGCACGGTATCTCGCCAGCGACGTGCCGGCGTTTCTGCACCGCACCGATCAAGTCGTCTATCTCGAAGACGACGACGTGGTTGTGCTCACCGCGGACGATCATCGAATCACCGACCTGCGGGGAACCCCGATCACCCGACCGATCGAAACCGTCGACTGGGATCCCGAGGATGCCGAAAAAGGGAGCTACGACCACTACATGCTCAAGGAGATCCACGAGCAGCCGATGGCGCTCAGACAGACGCTCCACGGCCGGATCGGCGACGACGATGTCGATCTCGAATCGTTCCCGCCGGGCACGTTCGAGGAGGTCGACCGCGTCCGACTGCTGGCCTGTGGAACCTCGTATCACGCCGGCATGTACGGCGAGTGGTTGCTCTCGAACAACGGGGTCGACGCCAACACGTTCATCGCGAGCGAGTATTCGGCGTATCCGGCCCCAGTCGACGAGTCGACACTGGTGATCGGCGTCACCCAAAGCGGCGAGACGGCAGACACGCTAGAGGCGCTGTCGGCGGCTCGAGAGCAGGGCGCACGGACGCTCGCGGTGACCAACGTGATCGGGTCGACGGCGGCACGAACCTGTGACGATGCGTTGTTCATCCGGGCAGGCCCCGAGATCGGCGTGGCGGCAACGAAAACGTTCTCCTCGCAGGTCGCTGCGTTGGTGTTGCTCACCGAACGACTCGTCCGCGATATGACTGGCGAACCGACGACCGACTACGAAACCCGGTTCGACGCACTCGAGTCGCTTCCCGACCACGTCGAGTCGGTCGTCAACGGGACGCAGGCGGCCAGCATCAGTCAGCGTTGGTTGGGTGACAGCGGGCACTTCTTTATTGGCCGCGGCGGCGCCTACTCGGTCGCCCTTGAGGGTGCGCTCAAATTCAAGGAGATCACCTACGAACACGCCGAAGGCTTTGCCGCAGGCGAACTCAAACACGGCCCGCTCGCGCTCGTCACGCCCGAAACGCCGGTGTTTGCCGTTGGAACGGGCCACCACCAGAGCCGGCTCGAAAGCAACGTCAACGAGATTCAAAGCCGCGGCGCCCCCGTTGTCGTCGTCGCCCCACGAACGGCGACCCGCCTCGTCGACACCGCCGACGAGTTCCTGCCGGTGCCGGCGACCCATCCGGATCTCGTCGCCATTCTCGCGAACGTCCAGCTCCAACTGATCGCCTACCACGCGGCAAACGAGATGGACCGCTCGATCGACAAGCCGCGAAACCTCGCGAAAAGCGTGACTGTCGAGTAGTGACCGCCGCGTTCGCCAGCGGCCCGTTTTGCGGCCGATGTGCGAGCGATTTGCGAAAATAAAACAACACCCGGCTGCGCGCTGAATCCCCTCGTCGCAAGCGTCGTTATTTGCTCGAATCCGTATCGATTTCGGCGAGTGGCGCGTTCCGTTTGACGCTCCGGAGCCCTTTCAGCGCGTTATGTTTCTGCGTGTGCCCCTCGGCACCGGTTGCGAGGATGTTCCCGTTTCGGTGGACTAACCGCCAGCGCCACTCGTCGCCGCGGTCGCGGAACACCTCGAACCGTGCCTGCCGGTCGGGCTGTGCGGCCGGGCTGATCGGCGGCTCGTCGACCCGCTCGTCCGCGTCGGCCAGCGCGTCGATAGCGGCGGCGATCGCGTCGAGGTCGGTTCCGGCCCACTCCATCTCGATTTCGACCTCGACTTCCCCGTCTTCGGTTCCAAACTCCAGTTCCAAATCAACCTCGTCCGGCACCGCGATCGCAACGGTTTCCGCACCGTGTCCGAAGCGAACCGTGCCAGCAGCGAGCTCGTCTGCAAGAACGCTAAGCAGCGCCGCAACCTCGTCGCGACCGGCCGTGCGTTCGTACGTGTAGTGTGAAGCCATACCGAATGAACACCGGCGGAGCCAATAGGTATGTGGGGCAAACACGGCAGTCACCGGACGCGAAGACCCGAAAGAACCGCCGTCGACGACGGTACGGCCGTTGTCGCGGTCGTCAGCCGTCTCCGTCCTCGGTTGTCTCGCGAGACACCCGGATTCGGCCGTGTAACTCGCGCTCAGCGGGCGGACTAATCGTGAGGCCGACCGTCTCGAAGCGGCGCTTGATCGCTTTGGCGTATGCCGACCGGGCGGCGAAAATGTCGCGACGGGCGGGATCTTCGATCCAGTAGTGAATACGGAGTATCACCGCATCACCGCCGAGTTCGTCGACGTAGGCTGTCGGGGCCGGTTTCGCGAGTATCAGCTCCATCGAGGTCGCCACGTCCTCGAGCTGTGCAATCGCCTCGTCAACGTCCTCGTCGTAGGCGAGCCCAATCTCCTGGATAATGCGGTGACTCCCCCGGCCGTAAGGCCGGACGAGTTGGTTGCTCGTCAGGATCGTGTTCGGAATCGTCACCAACTCGCCATCGGGCGTCTCGACGCGAGTGACCCTGAGCGCGATCGATTGGACGATCCCTTCGCCCTCCGACCACTCGATGTAGTCGCCGACGTTGAACTCCGGATCGAGCACGAGCGCAACGCCGCTGACGAGCGATCCGATAACCTCTCTCGCCGCAATACCGATGGCCAGCGCGACCGCACTGACGACGAGGGCGGAGTCGCTGAGTATCGGGCCGTAGCCGGCAACGGTGATCCCAACAAGAAAGGCAACCAACACACCGAACAGCTGAAAGTAGCGGACGACGGCGACTCGAAGTGTGGGGTTGTTCCGATTCCGTCGCCGAACCACCCGTTCGAGTGTGGGCTGAATGAGAATACGGGCAAAAAGAACAACGGTGAGAAAGCCGAGGGTAAACCACCCGGCACTGACAAAGAGTGGCCAGTAGTCGACGAGTTCCTCGGGGCCGACCTCGACGGGCGCAGTCGACTGGGAGACGACGACTGCCGAAACTGACGCATCCAACGCCCGAATGACTCCGGTTTTCAGCACCATTGTCTGGGAAGTGGGATTCAGCAGTGAAGGTTAGCCACATCGTTCACCCGAGACCAAGCACACTGGATTGTGATCTGCGGCCGTGTTCGAGAGGCCCACAGGAATGGACAAATTGAGCGACAGCGACAGGCTGTCGACTATCTGGTCTCCAATTGAGGGGTATCGACAGCCACACCGTTATCCGCTCTGCCCTCCGATGTCATTGAATGGCAGACTCCAAACGAGGCCGAGACAAGCAAGCAGACGACAACGCTCGAAGACAGCGAAATCGTGACCTAACGGAAAGCCGAAACCGCGCCAATGAGGTCGAACCGATGCGAGACGATCCCGGCAAGCAGCTGGGAGCGCTCGACGACGCACTCGAAACTCATCAGTATCCAACAACAACGAACACGTTGAGCGAACGCTACGGCGACTACACGGTCGAAACACAGAACGGATACCAATCGGTCAGTGAGGTGTTTGCGCCACTGGACAACCAAACCTACACCTCCGCTGATGACGTTCGAAGCCACATACAGGGGCTCGTGCGTCGGTAACGAGAACCGCCGAGTGTATCGAAACCGAAAAGAAACGCAGTGAAAATCGCCTGCTGGCTTCCCAGAGAGTTTCCCTTCGAACGGAGTTGCGAATACCAGTTGGAACTACTTTTGCAAAGCACGGAAAACGCAGATTCCGGTTCCCCGTTTCACAGCCGGTTTCACGGATCGTTGGTACCAAACACATCGTCGTGTTTGTGTTCGAGGAGTATAATCGGCCCCATCGCGAGCGTGTGTTTTGCAACACTCACGATTCGGAGAATGTAGACGGTGAAGACGACGAACGGAGCCACCCCCACGGTGAATCCGAAACTCACGAGCCAGACGAGGTTGTCCACGCCGAGTGTCCGTCCAGGAACGGTCGTTCCGTCGACGAACAAAACGAAGCCGGTCATCACGAAGAGTGCGGGAATCGCGATGTACAACAGCGCTCGCGAGAGGGCGATTAGCTCCCACTGAAAGTACAGCGTTTTGAAATGTTCGCGGGCTGGGGCGAACACCGTCAGACTTTCAATAAGGCCGTCGAGGTAGTCGTTGCTGATCGATTCACAGTATGCGTGTTGCAGCTGTCTTGCGTGGTGAAGCCACAACGAGTAGTTAAAATCGAGCGCGTGCCAGATGACCGCAAACGTTCCAAACTGGGCGGTTTGGAGCGATTCCTTGACCGTTTGTGCCTCGTCGACAACGCTGGTCGTGTAGACGGCAACGTCCCGCGACAGGTCGGCGTTGGCATGCCCGGCGACACTTGCTTCGAGTGCGACGGCTCGGTGTTCGATTCCCGTAAGCAGTTCGTACAGAAATATGGCAGGGTCGGGCGAACTCACACCGGTCTCAAGCACCTGTTCGACATCCCGTCGAAACTCCATCGCGTCACGCATCCGGGTGTACTGATCGCCCGCCGAACCCAGCTCCTGTGAGAGAACCAGCTGGTTGATGGTGACGACAATCGCTGTGCCGGTGATAATCGCCCCAATAAACGCCGAAAACAGCGTGTCGATGGTGGCCTGCTCGGCGGCGACCGCTCGAAGCGGCGTGAGATCGAGAAAACTGAGCGAAACAAGCAACACGAACAACGTCGACAGTATCACACACGAGAGGAGCCAGCGGCTCATCCGCATCCCCACCCACAGCCGAGCGGCTCGTATTCGCTGCTGAATCGCGCTGACGGCGGATGCGCTCTCGGTCACAACTGCGGTACCGACCGGGAGGTGCATAATAATGCAGCGCGTATGGCTTCTATTCAGTGCGTACCGGTGGACTACTCCGCTCCGGGCAGTGACAGTCGTCGTGTCCCCGGTCGTCTGGCATGCTGTAACCGGGCTCCAATGGGGCCTGATCAGCCGGGGTGGGTGAACGCCCGGCGGAGCAGGGGCTTAGACGACATCGATCCAGAGCTGTGTCGTGAGGTCCGCATCGCTGCGGTCGAGTGTGCCGCTCGCAGTGGTGCCGTCTTTGAACACGAGAAACCGAAGGCGAATGGGCTCGCCGGTCAGTGTGGGGGCGATCTGGCGCTCCATGATTCGTCCATCACCGTCTTCGAGATCGACCGTGAACCGGTCGACCTGCTGTTGGATGGCGACCTCGCCGTCGTCACCGATTGCGTCGGCAACGACGACGACCTCATATGAGACGGCTCGGTGTTCGTTGTTTTCGAGTCCGAAGTACAGCGACTCGCCCTCACCAGCGGTAAACGTCTCGGGATACGTTTCGACCGAGAGCTCGCCACCGGTTTCCGAGAGCAGATACGTTTCGGTGTAGCTGTCGCCGGATGATGGCACCGCGGCGATGAAGCCAACCGAGCCGACGAGCAACAGGATCGACACGACGAGCACTGCCGTCTGCCGACGGCCGCCGCTGCCAACCACGCCAAGCCGATTTTGGCCGGCCACAATCATTCCACTCGAAAGGGGTCGCGCCCGCTGGACGGCTGGCAGTCGTTGTCGGCGAGCTAGCGCGATGACGAGTCCGGCCAGCGTGGCAACCGTCACGGCGGTGACAACCGGCGCGAGTCGGATCGTAACGGCAACCAACCGGTCAATAACAACCCCGATGATGGCGACGAGCATCCCACTGAGGACAACCGAAAGCACGAGTCGAACCGTCCAGCCGGGACGACTAGTCGGCGAAACCGTCGACGCAGTTGCTGCCGGCGGTGGCTGGTCCGGAAAGATCGCCGAAACGACCGCGTACCCCGGAAGAAACAGGAGAAACGGAATGGCGAGCAGCCACCGAACCGGCCCGGTGAGTTCGGTCCCAACGAGGGTCGCACCGATGGCGACGACGACGACTCCCGCAAGCAGGAGGTCAGTCGTCCACCGCGATGGGGCGTCGCTCATGTCGCCCCTCCAGCGCTCACTGACGAGTGCATACAGAGCCGGACGTTGTCGTTCGCGTACACGAGATTTCGGGTGTCAGCGCACGCGACGTCGGGCGCGATGGTCCGGCTATCAATCGACCGGGTGGGCTCGCCGGCCTCGCGAAAGCCCGCGGGCCCCTCGGTTTGGTAGTCACGAGCGATAAACGGCCGTTCGGCGGTCGATCCGTCTTCGTCAAAGACGGCGACCAGTCCCCCATACCCGCCGAGTCGTTGATACAGCGTCGTATACGGGTGGTCGCTGTCGACACTCGCATCGAAGTCCGGCGCGTAAATCCGACTGATCGTGTCGACGGCAGCGATTTCGGTGTCCGTGTAGGAGAACCGCGGATGTTGTTCGTCAAACGCCGGGCTGTCGAGCGTCGCCTTTTCGGCGACGACCATCGTCATCGGGTAGCCGACCGCGAGGATGACAAAAACGACCAGAATTACCCGCCGAGAGGCGCTGGTCGAGAGATGAAACAGGCCGACGGCAGCGATGATCGCAAACAGCGCGTACATGAAGGCCATCCACCGACCCGGGAGAATCGTCCGTACCCCGAACAACGAGAAGCCAAAAATGATGACGAACATCGTTGAGGCACTAATGAGAAAGATGCCGATGAGTTCGGCCGGCTGGTTCATGCGAAGCAGGGTGAGCCCCCCGATAACCGCGACCGACAGCAAAATCGCAAAGCCGGCCCAGTCGATAAACGGAATCAGCTCGGCCATAAGCCCGTGTTGGGCGGCCTCACCACCACTGCCGCCACCGCCACCACCACCGCCCGCGCCGCTAGCGAGGTTGAGAAAGCCCGCTTCGCCAAGCAGGGTGGCCTCAAGCGTGTCGAGAATCTGCACCAAAAACGGATCTTCAGCGTACCACGGTGTCGAAAGCCACGCGGCAATGGTGACCCCGAGGGTGAGAACGAACGTCCCTGCGAAGGCACCCAGCGTTCGTGGAGAAACCGTGCTGTCGAGCGGCGGGAACAGTCGAACAGCGATGACGACCACGGTGGTCACGGCGAGAAACACGAGAATAATCGCGGTCGACACCTGATGCGTAAAGACGATTGCGAGACTGAATACCGCCAAAAGACCAACTGCCCAGAGGTCGTCGGTGAAACAGAGCCGAGTGACACAGTACAACGCACCCAGAAAGAAGACCAGTCCGAGACTCGTTGGAATCTGGTGAATTCCCCAGCGGATGAACTCGTCACCAAAGGCGTAGAGTGCGGTGGCAACAAGGGCCCACCGCGCCGGCACGAGCAGGTTGGCGGTGCCGTAGATGAACAGCGCCGAAAGCGGCACCAACAATCCGACAGAAAAGTACATTCCGACCCGCGCCGAGCCGAACACCAGGGCGGCGATCGCGCCAAGACTGTGGTACAACGGTGCCATGGAATACTTGCTGTCCGCAATCGCCGACAACGACTCGGCCTCGACAATTCCGGTCACAAACACTGGCACGTGTGTCCAGATGTCGACGCCGACGAAGCCCGGCGTCATGAACAACACCGAGAGGCGAATAACGACGGCGGCGACAATAATCTGTGCTAACACGAGTCCGGGAGCCAGATCCGCATCATCGGTGAGCAACGGCTGTGCGAGAATGAGCGAGCCAACCAGCCCCGTGAGGAGGTAGATGCCGGGCGTTCGGCTGCCGGTGACTGACAGCGCGATGACGAGCGCAGCCAGTCCAGCGAACACCGTTGCCGGAAGATAGCCGATGGCAACCGCCGGCAACGTCGGAAGCGGAAACTCGGTTGGTCGGTGATGCTGGACGACGAGATACACCACACAGGCGACGCCGGTCGCAACGGGAATGATGATCAAGAGCACCTGTGTCGTCACGAGGCGAAGGCCCAACAGGAGAATGCAGGCGACGACACCGAGCTTGGCGAGCGAGCGGTCGATACGGCTGGCCGAGAGCCACTGCTGAAGCATATGTTGACTCATTGCAGCGGCCTCCGCGGACGAACGCCCAGCCACCGTGACCGTCGTCGCCGACGCCATGGCGACCGTGGTTGACGCCGTGGCTGTTGATGTTGCGCGGACAGTAGCAATCGATTACCACACATATCTCCGAAACTCATGTCCAGAACATACCTGTCGTTTCGGCAGGAACCGGTTTGTTATAGCCGTCGTACTCACCCGGTAGGAACACGTTACTTCGCCCACTCAGTCGTGTCATCACCGCCCTACCAGGCCGCGTTTGAAGCCGATACAACGTCAAAATCATCGAGACAATACCGAGTCGTAGACGGTCCGGAGTCGCTTTCCCATCCGGTCGATACCAAGCGGTTCGACGGCCTGCCGACCGTTCGATCGCTCGCCACGACCCAGCACTGCAAGCAGTCCAGCCTGCAACGCTTCGTCGGTCTCACAGACAAATGACGGGTTGACACCGTCGAGCCGCTCGGCAACGTCGCCGACGGCTGTCGACACGACGGGGAGATTGCAGGCCAAGGCCTCTTTGACCGCGTTCGGCGAGCCCTCGTGGTGCGAAGTCACCAACAGCGCGTCGGCGGCGTTCATGTAGTCGGGCATTCGTTCGTGATCAACGCCGTGGAGTGTCTGGAGTGGTACCGGTTCGCCCAGTTCGCGTTCGACCGCTTTGACGACCGCCGCCGCTCGTGGATAGTTTTTCACCGGTCGTTGTTTCGCGTAGGGAAAGAGGACGTGTTTTTGCTCGTGTCGCCAGCCGACGGCCTCGCGAGCCATCCGTTGGGAAGCCGGTCGAAACACCGAGAGATCGACGCCGTGTGGAATCACGTGGGCGTCGACTGGGAGCATCCCGGCCATCTGCTCGCTCATGACGATTACGGCGTCGGCACGGCGTGCACACTGCCGGCTGAGTTGGCCGACACGGCCAGAGAGATCCGATCCCCAAAACGAGAGAACGACCGGTCGGCGCGGTTGTGCCAGCGCCATCGGTGCGGTCAGCCCGTAGTTGGCGTGGACGAGATCGATCGACTCGGCTGACGCGCGAAGCACCCGGCCGTAAAATCGAACATAGTCGAACGACGACCGGCCGCGTGCGTCGGTGTCGGTGACCGTTCGACTGCCGGAAACGGCGACCGTCCGTGATTCGACCCCCTCACGGGCCAGCGAATCAAGCTGCTGTCGGAAAAACGGGGCGTGTTGATTGGTGACCAGTGAGAGTACATCCATGGGAGGCCCGCTGGCGACGAGTCGAAAGCGGATATCCTTTCGAGGTTCGCCACCGCTGTTTGTTAGCCGCTGTATACCGGCTGCGGCCCCTACCCAACAAGGGTCGCCGGCGTCCGCCAGCCGATGTGTGGGCGTGGCTAACAAAGTCGCTATCGGGGGGAGTTAACCCATGGGACAACCGAGACGCGTCACTGGAGCAGAAAAATGAGCGCGGACAGCCGAAACATCGTGTTGGTTTCGATCGACAGCCTTCGGGCAGATCACTGCGGATTTCTCGGCGACGACCGCGAACTCACCCCGGCGATGGATCGACTCGCTAGTGAGGGTGTCAGCTACCAACAGGCGATTGCGCCCGGCCCACAAACGTTCTCGTCGATGCCGGCGATTTTCACCGGCCAGCGCCGCCGGCCCACGACACTTTCGGAGTATCCACAGGAAACCCACTGGGCCCGGCGTCTTGCCGGGATTTCCGAGCATCTCGATCGGTACTCGTCGCTCGCCGAACGGCTGGGCGACCGGGGGTATTCGACCGCCGGCATCTCGCCGAATCCGTGGACCTCCTCGGCGTCTGGGTTCGACCGTGGCTTCGACCAGTTCGTCGAGTTCGCCGACAGCGACGCGGTCGGTTGGCTCCGGAAAGCCGTCAGCCATATTCCCGGTGTCGACACCGAGTCGCGCGCCGTTTCGTTGGCGATGAATCTGCTCTCAGGCAACGAGTTCTTCTCACAGTGGAATACGCTGTATGACGACATTGAGCGGGCCAGAGCATCGCTCACCGAGCCGTACTTCCTGTGGGTGTTCATTCTCGACTGCCATTTTCCGTTCGTGCCCACTCGTCAACACCGCGTCGAGCAATCAACAATCGGCACCTACTACAGCGCGATTCGCTCGGCAGAACCGATGCGCAGGAAGGGGACGACGATGTCGACGCGTGCACGAGAGTCGATGCTTCGGAGCTACCGCGATACCGTCCGCGCAAGCGACGCATTCGTCGACACACTGCAGAACGATTTCGCCGACGACGACCCGGTGTTGTTCGTACACGCTGATCACGGCGAATCCTTCGGCGAGCACGGCAACTTCGGCCACCACCATCGCTCGGTGTACGAGGAGAACATTCACGTACCATACTTCGTGCACAACGCGGGCGTTGAGGCAACCGTCGATCGGCCGACCTCGCTCACCAGTATCCATGACACGGCGCTGTCGATCGCCCGCGAGGGGCGGTTCGATCCGGGCGTCGACACCGCCACCGGCCAAACCTCTAGGTTCGGGATGATGAAAAACGGTGATGCCGGTGAGCCGGCGGTCGTCGCTGCCAGCGAGTGTGGAACCAATCGGACGCTTCGCGGGTCGCCAGAAAAGTATCTCAGCCACGACGGCGAGCAGGAGGTTTTCAACCTCGCTGTCGACCCCGACGAGCGAGTCAATCTCGCCGACGAGAACCCACACCGTACCCGCGAGTTGCGCAATCGGCTCGAAGGGTTCGATGACCACCGGGTCGAAACCGGTCGGATTCACCATGCCGTCCGGCAGCTCGCGAGTCTCGAAGCGCTGTCCGTCTGAACAGCCGCAATCCGGGTTCTTCCAGCAGAAATAGGTTCTACGAAAACCGCACAGCATGGGCAGCGGTAGCCCTGAAGTATGTGCAAAAAAAGCAATTGGCAGTCACTGAAAGCGATCGCTCACAGAGTCGTAAACAGGGCACAAAACGAGCGTCTCAGAGATAGCCGAGCGATTCAAGACGCTTGCGCATTGCGTCTGTTGTGAGGTCTTCTTCGGTGTTCGCGAGCTCGTCGTCAGTGTCGACATCAACAACGGTTTTTTCGACGGTATCGGAGCCATTCTGCAACGGAGCATCGGCGGCAGCCGTGTCGGCCCCAGCGGCGTCAACCGTCTCAAGCTCGCGAAGCAGCGTCTCGAGTGCGAAGCTCGCGTAGTCGTCGACCGACGCAAACTGCGTTCGATCGAGTCGAGCTTCGATGTCGGCGGCGACCGACGAGGGGATTCGAAGCTGGGTGGTTGGTTCGCCGGGGGCGGGACAACTGGTCGGCTCGGATCGATCTGATGTGTTGTTACTCATGGGTTGGAATGGATTTCGTGATAACGTCAACCAGCTGCTGGGTAACGTTTGGCTGGTCGGCAAGCAGGCGCTCGCGGCGCATGTGCCAGTCGGCGCTGTCGAGGCCCGAATCGAGCAGCGAACGGACGTGTTTGAGTGCGCGCTGTTCGTCGGCAAACGACCACAGCAGGCCGTAGCGGTCTTCGAGTTCGCGAAAAACGTTTTCGTCAGCGTCGCTCACCATCGTGTTGATCCGAACCGATGGCGTGCCGACCATCGCCGCCTCCGTCGACATCGTTCCCGAGTCGCCGACGTAGAGCACGGCGTGCGCGAGGACGTTGTGGATGGCTTCCGGCGGGATCGACAGCCGGTGGGGTTCGAGATCCGGTGGCAACTCCCCCTCCGCCGAGAGGTAGACCTCCCCGTACTCGGAGAGCAACGTGACGAGCGCCCGTGTCGTCCCCGGCGACAACCCGGCGTGGCCGACGTCGTGGTAGGCATCCCAGCCGGCGAGTCGGATTACAAAGAAGGGCTCATCGGGGTCGATATCGATCGTACGGAGCGCCGCGGGATCCGGCGTAAAGAACTGCGGGTGTAGGTACGCCAGTTCCTGAAAGTCCATCGGCTGTCGCCGGTCGTCATTGACCGGGAGCACGAAACTTTCGGGCACACAGATGGTGTCGACAAACGGGAGGGTGAGCCGGTAGTTGAGCAGCCGCATTGCCCGCGAGTTGATTTTCGTGTCGCTGACGACGACGTGCTGACAGCCGATCAGCGCCGAAACGTGGGCAGCCGCCGGGCTCAGCCGGCTGACGATCACGTCGGGGTTGGTTCGCCGAGCGAACGCGAGCAGCCGCTTTTCGCGAAGCCCAAGCTCCCAGAGCAGTCCCGGAAACGAGTCGCCGCGAGTCGTCAACGCGGTGTGCTCGATGCCATAGGCGTCGAGTAGTTCCACGGTGACCTCCTTGACGCGGGAAGTGACGAACGTGTCGTGACCCGCACGGTCGAGTTCGGCGATGGCGTTGCGAAACAGGTGGACCTGTGCGGGATGGCCGATATCGAAGAGGATTCGGCCGGCGCCAGCCGACGGCGACGACGTCCGCACACTGGCTGCATCGCTGCGTCGCGTCCGGGCACTTTCGGCCATCTCAGGGCCACCTCCCACCGATGGTGTACACCGGGGCCTCAGTCGACTCCGGGTCTATCGACTGTCGCCCGTCGAGGATGGGTGCGTCGAACGCCGTCCAGTCGAGGCCGGCGAACTCATCGTGCGGCGTGAGCACAACAACGACATCGGCCGACTGCGTCGGCAGCTCCGCGAGGTCGACTCGGTCGATGTCGTCGAGCCCCGTCCAGTCGTCAAGCAGCGGGTCGACACCGGACACGGTCGCACCCGCCTCCCGAAGCAGTCGCGCGATCGGGACTGACGGGGCGTTTCGCAGCTCCTCGATGTTGGCCTTGTAGGTCAATCCGAGCAGCAACACGTGTGGTGTCTCCCGGTCGGAGTCGGTTGTCTCAACAAGCCGGCTGATGAGCGATACGGTGTAGTCGGCCATCCCGTCGTTGACCGCGCGAGCGGTGGTGAGAAGCGGGTCGTCGACATCGAACGCGCCGGTGAGAAAGTACGGATACACCGGAATACAGTGGCCACCGACGCCGGGGCCGGGCGTGTGGATTTCGCAGAACGGCTGGGTGTTTGCAACGTCGATGGCTTCGGTGAGGTCGGCGTCGATCGCCTCGGCGTACCGAGCAAGCTGGTTGGCCAGCGCAATGTTGACGTCGCGGTAGACGCCTTCGAACACTTTGACCGCCTCGGCGACGGTTGAGCCGCTCGTTTCGATAACCGCATTCTCGGTGATCGCTCCGTAGAGCAGTCCCGCCACGCGGGTGCTTTCGGCGTCGATGCCGCCGACAACTTTCGGGTGGCTGCCGCGAATATCCGCAAGCGCCTCGCCGCTAACGGTTCGTTCGGGACAGGCCGCGACACCGAACGAGCCGGGATCGAGGCCGCTGATTTCGGCGAGCAGCGGACCGACGCGGTCGACGGTCGTTCGCGGCGGAACCGTCGACTCGACAATGACGATATCGCCCGGCGACAATCCCTCGCCAATGTCGCGAACCGCCGCGAGCAACATCGAGAGGTCGGGTGTGTGGTCGTCAGTCAACAGCGTTGGCACCATGAGGACGTGCACGGCGGCCTCGGTCGCTGCGGCCACCGAGTCGGATGTGGCCCGGAGCGACCCGTCCGAAACGATGTCGTCGACGAGTTCCGCAAGACCGGGTTCGCGTTTGATGTGACAGTCGCCGGCGCGGATCGTTTCGACGACCCGTTCGTCGATGTCGACGCCGATCGTGTTGCCCGACACCGAGGCGTAGACGGCCGCCAGCGGGAGGCCCATTTTGCCGAGGCCGTAGACGGCAACCGGCACGTCGCCCGCGGTGAACGCCGCCTGTTGGGCTGTCGGCGACTCGGTCGAGCCGTAGAGGCCGTCGACAGCGGATTGCTGACTCATTGGCTCACCACCGGTGGCGACAGCGCCAACTCCTCGATCTCTTCGGCGAGTTCGAGAACCGCGAGCCCGTCGGCAGCGGTGACGACCGGCTCGGTGCCGTTGCGGGCGGCGTCGACAAACGCCGAGAGTTCGGCTTTGAGCGGCTCGCCGTTTTTGACGATGGGATGTTCGACCACGCTCTCGTGGCGGTACCGAATGTCGCCGTTGGATTCGATGTACTCGGGCACCGACCGGCGATGGATCTCGACGGTTTGGCGGATGAAGTCGACGTTGACCCGACACGAAAGCGCCGTCACCGACAGCGTCCGAATCTTCTGTTGGGTGAGCCGGCTTGCGGTGAGCGAGGCGATCGAGCGGTCGGCAAACTGGAGCTGCACGGCGGTGTGACCCGCGTCGCGGGCGGTGGCTGACAGCGAGATGATGTCGCTGTCGACCAACGACAGGAGGATGTCGAGATCGTGAACCATCAGATCCATGACGACGCTGTCGGTGCCGCCGCGGTCGACCGGTGGGCCAAGGCGGTCGATGTCGATCGCGACGATCTCGAGGTCGGCGACGATGTCGGCAAGCACCCGGGTGGCGGGATTAAACCGCTCGATGTGGCCAACCTGCAGCGTCACGCCGGCCTCGCGGGCGCGACGATCGAGTTCGCGGCCCGCGTCGAGATCATCGACAAAGGGTTTCTCGACGAGGAGGTCGACGTCCGCCGAAATGCAGGCCATTGCCGTCTCGTAGTGATACGCCGTTGGGACGACGACCGACACCACGTCGGCCGCCGCAAGCAACGCTGGTCGGCTCATCGCCTCGGTTCCATGGCGCTCGGCGACGCGTTCGGCGGCCACTTCATCGACATCACAGACGCCGGCAAGCCGAACGCCGGGCAGTTCACGGTACACTCGCGCGTGGTGTGCACCCATCGAGCCAACGCCGATGACGCCGGCGGCAAGCCGATCGTCAGCAGGAGGTGATTCACTCATCGGTGACAACCATCATCGGCCGTTGCCGGCCGGTATGCGCGAGAGCGGTCGACGCGATTCGTGTAAGCCCGTGTTACCGCTGGGCAGCCAGTCGGGATGACGAGCAAGGGGTCTAAAAAGGCGGTTCGGTGAA
Source organism: Haloferacaceae archaeon PL-Br10_E2g29 (assembly GCA_001563965.1). GTDB lineage: Archaea > Halobacteriota > Halobacteria > Halobacteriales > Haloferacaceae > PL-Br10-E2g29. The sequence continues at coordinate 17,481 of LKMS01000002.1, forward strand.
ACACAGTTGTTCTGGGCTGTCAGCACCTATTGTTATAGGCCGCATTCTCGGCGGGTTGAGCCCACAGACCAGCCCGAAACAGCCTTGGAGTGACACCGAACGCGACGGCGGCGTGAGTCGACCCTACCGTGTAGTACGGAGTAACTGCGTTGCGGTAGCCAACGCATAGTTAGATACCTACGGTCCAACCACTGCATACGGTATGACCAACTCACCCAACGGTTCAACCGGAGAGGGGCGGCTCAGCCGCCGACGAACGCTGATTACCCTGGGCACTGGTGCGGGCGTGATTGCCGGCATCGGTGCCATCTCAGGAACCGCGGCCGCCTGGGAGCGAAACGACGCGCAGTTCAACGGCTGTAGCGAGGTCTGGATGATCGTCGCCGACGTGGATCTCACTTATATGCCTCCAACAGTCGCCAAGGTGATCGTTGAGACCGCAGACGGCTCGCTTGACTGTCGACTCCAGGAGTTCACCGAAGAGACGACAACGACGGTTCCGGGTCGGTATGGCGACGCACCGATTCGCAAGTATGCCGCCAATGACGGCGAGAAGGTTCTCGGCGTGATCTTCTACAACTACACCCAAGACGAGGATCGCTTTGTTCGGGAGTCACCGCTTCGACTGAACCCCAACCGGTGTGCAAACACGCCGGGAACCCCGGATCCGCGCGATGCCGACTGTGCGAGCAACACCTACATTCAGCCAGACGATATCCTCAGCGGAAATCAAGGTGCCAGCGGTGGTGGGTCGCAAGGCGGGAACAACAGCGGGCGTGGAAACGGAAACGGAAACGGAAACGGAAACGGAAACGGAAACGGAAACGGAAACGGAAACGGAAACGGAAACGGAAACGGAAACGGGAACAACTAACCATAATCGCAGACCCGGCGTCTACGGAACATACGCTGACGGCCCTCCACGGCTGTGTTCTTCCTGATCGACCCACAAGCAACGCGAACAACGCACAGCGAGTCGGGTTGCGATCGGGCTGACGCCGATGACGCCGGCGACGAGCCGGCCAGCACCGCGAGGCAATGCACTCACCGGTGGGGATCACAACTGTGAGTACACACTCTCTACGGCTGAATTAGTCAACGCATAGTTAGCATTCCTCATTCCAATCCGTGCATACGGTATGACTAACGAAACCAGCGGTACACCCCATGAGAAGAGGCTTAGCCGCCGTCGAGCAGTAATTACCCTATGCACTGGCGCGGGAGTTATCGCTGGGGTGGGCGCGATTTCGGGAACGGCGGCCGCCTGGAGGCGAAACGACGTGCAGTTCAACGACTGTCGGGAGGTCGTGATGATCGTCTCACTAGCAGACATCAACCGTTCGCCGCCAACAGTTGCGAACGTGATCGTCGAGACTGCCGACGGCGACCTCGAGTGTCGCACCCAAGAGTTCACCCCCGAAACAGTGACCATGCGTCAGTATCGCCAGGACGATGCACCAATTTTGACGTACGCCGTCGATGACGATGAAAAGATTCTCGGGGTGATTTTGTACAACTACACCGAAGACGAGGATCGCTTTGTTCGGGAGTCACCGCTTCGACTGAACCCCAACCGGTGTGCAAACACGCCGGAGACCCCCGATGCGGCCGACGCCGACTGTGCAAACAACGCCTACGTTGAGTCCGACGATATCCTCAGCGAGGACGAACGTGTCGACACCACTGAAGACCGCGATAGCAACGAAACTACTGGGCAGAACGGCAACACCAACGAACACCAAGACGGAAGCGGAACTAGCGGCGGAACCGGCAACGGCAGCAGCAATAACGCCGAGAACGACACCCGCGACGACAGTAGAGATAGTAGCGAAAGCGGCAACGAGGACGACAGCAGACTTGACAGCGAAAGCGCCAATGACGACGATGGCACACATCGCAGCGAAAGCGGACTCTTTACGCTCCTCATGCGGATCATCAGCCGATTCATTCGGGCCATTACTCGCCTCATGGGAGGCAACTGAGTGGCCGGCCACTACGTTGACCCCACCCAACAGGAGGCACAGAATCGGTCACGCGATGAATAACCACTGGCGCACTTCTACCCAGATATTGTCTCACGTACTGAACAGTAACAGCGCGAACAACGAGGATAGACAGGTGAGTACCGTCCGTTGGAGTCGGTTGAACCGACGGCGTACCGCACAGCGTCAGCGAGGAAAAAATGACTCCCGCCACTCGCGTCGTGGCCAGCGGTGTCGTGTGAGTTAGTCGTGGGCCACGGTTGCAGCCACCGGGTGACCGTCAGTGTCGCCCGTGTCCAACACGGCGCGAACCGTCCGGATGACGCGCTGACGGTCGACCGAATCGACGTACGGATGGGTTGGCAGCGTGAGAATCTCCGCTTGAAGCCGGTGGGCGCCAGAGAACCGATCGCCGTCAATCGGTGGCCAGTCGTACAGCGCAGTGGTTTCAACACCGATCGCCGACAGCGCATCGGCAACGGACCTTCGTCTGTCGGGTGTGTCGATCGCAACCGGGAAGCGAACGTGCTGGTGGTTCGTGAGTCCCCCAACGGGCCGGAGTACGCGAAGGTGGGCACAGTCCGCCAACCCGTCGCGGTAGTCGGCGGCCGCCGCCGCACGGTGTCGCTGGTGTCGAGCGCGTCGGTTGAACACACGGCTGGCGATCCGACCCTGGAAATCCGACATCGTCGCGAACAGGAGTTGCTCGTCGTCAAGATCCGATTCGGGGTTGGTGCTGTGGCGGCCGGTTGGTCGGCCGTGGGTCGCAAGCCAGTCGCTCGTCGCTCTGTAGCCGGCATAGAGCCGTGGCCGACCAAACGCTGCATACCCGACGAGTGAACCAGCGTTCGGCGCAACGGACGGGCGCCCCTCGTCAGTAAACGAAAGCGACGGTGTCTGTGAGACGACCATCCCGCCACCGACGGGCACCGGTTTTCCCTGTTGGAAGTTGAGAACCGAGCAGTCGCCGAACCGGCCGAGTCGACGGCCACGGTAGGAGGCTCCGAGCGCGTAGCCAAGCGCTTCGATGAGTCGGAGATCGGCCCTCTTGCAGTGTGCAGCGAGTTCGTCCATAGCCGAGCTGTAGCCAGCGACGTTGACGGCGATGAGGGCCAGCGCGTTCTCGGTCGGCAGCGCCGCAACCGAATCTATGTCGGCCGCGAGTGTCTCGGGATCGATGTCGTACCGGCGTGCCTGGAGCCCTGCCGCCTCGATTGCGACCGGGAAATCGGCGCTACAGAACGCCGGAATGAGCACCTCCGTGGCTCCAGAGTCATCAGCCGCGGCGAGTGTCAGCAAACAGTTGTATAGCGCATGGCGAACCGACGTGTAGGTCCCCGCGGAGTCGGCATCGAGAAACGAAACGAGTTGGCGGCGAAACGCGTCGCGACCGCGACCCGTGAGTTGTCCGACAGCTCCGGCAGCGAGGTCGGTTGTCCGAACCGGTGTCACCGCCGGGGCAAGCCGACGGCCGCGGCGAGACGGGGTCGACCCCACACGCTCACCCACGGACAGCGGTGTCGCTGTCGAAACATCCTCTGATTCCATTGGGACAGCAGTCGGCCATGCGGGCGAAAAGAATGGACTGCATACGACCGCGTAGCTGATCCATCGCGTTACACAGGGGGACGTCACTCCCGATCTGAGAGCCGTATGAACTGCATAGTTATGACCCAAACCGTTGGCTACGAGCCAATGCGAACTGGATTCGCCGACTGGGTACACGACGTACGGAACGTGATGGCCGACTCCCCGAAACAAGGGCTCCTGTTGGGTGCCTACTACACCTACGTGGGCGCAAACCTGACCGTGACCTCGCGGTGGGCGGACGGCACCTCCATCTACGACCGTGAGTGGGATGCACTCATCGTTCTCGATGCCTGTCGTGTCGATGCGCTCAGAGCGGTCGCTGACGAGTTCGATTTCGTCGAGGATGTCAACTCGATCCGCTCAGTTGGGAGTACCTCCGGCGAGTGGATGGTCCAAACCTTCGACCGCCGGAACGAAGCCGCAATCGAACAAACGGCGATGGTCACCGCCAACGTGCACTCGGGCGTGGTGCTTCGGGATCGACTGTTCCCACCGCAGTACGTTGCAGCCCCGGTTACCTGGCCGGCATGGAATCCGGTCGATCCCGAATCGTTTGCGCTCCTCGATGAGGTCTGGGACGACCAATGGGATGCCGTGGCCGGCACTGTTGGGCCGCGGAGCGTGACTGATCGGGCGATCGCTGCGGGCCGGGCGGGCGGATTCGACCGCCTCATTGTCCACTATCTCCAGCCCCATGCGCCGTACATCGAGGTCGACGAAGCCGGCGAGGTGTCGACGGTCTACCGCGAGCCGCTCAAATCACTCCAGCGCGGCGAGCTCTCGGCTGAGACCGCATGGGAGGCATATCTGGACACGCTTCGTGTGGTGCTCGAAGAGATCGGCCTCCTGCTCGACAATCTCGACGCCGAGCGAGTCATCCTGACCGCAGACCACGGCGAGGCGTTCGGTGAGCTGGGCTTTTATGAACATCCCGTCTGCTGTCCACATCCAGTGGTCAGACGGGTTCCGTGGGTCGAAACAACCGCTTGCGACCGTGACCGCCACCAGCCGCCACAGCGCGTGCGAACCGACGAACAAACCGACGAGCGCACGACAGTCGGCGAGCAACTCGAAGCGCTTGGCTACGTGAGCTGAGAGACGGCTTCCGCTCGGTGGAAACGCGGGCGAACGCGGCCGTCAGTCGATGATAAGTGGAGTATGAGGCGCATACCGGCCGAGTAGGACTACCCTACCGGCCGAATACGGGAGATAGCACCGGAAACGTGCCGCATCTTGAAGCGGTCACTACCTGGTTGTTATTGTGGTAAAACGAGGGTGTATGTCGACGACACCTGAGTACATTGCAGGCAGTATGTTGTGATATCTGATATATAGGTAAGTAAGACATACCGCGGTATGGTGAAACCGAATGAAACACCTACCGTGGAGAAAGCCGAAACTTCCTCGTCCGGCCTGTCGCCGGTGAGTCGGCGACGGATGTTACAGCTCAGTGGGGTCGGCCTCGTTGTCGGGACGGTTGGTGCAGTCGGCGCCAGCGCCGAAAACGACGAACTCCCCAACAGCATCCTCCTCGAACAACAGGACGAACACACAGACACGCCCTACGAGTTTCTGACCTCTGGGTCGGTTGCGCTGGATTCGACGGCGGAATCGAACGGCGACAGTGGTCGTATCAACGGCGGCCACGTCGCTGGAACGCTCACCGGAACCGCACACGCCTACCGGTTTAGCGGAACACTGTCATATCTCGAGATTGACGGCGAAGCGACGGTCACGTTGGGCTACGGCGACAGCGGCTCGTCGTCGAGCGACCGACTCGAAATCGTCGCCACCGCCGAAGGCTCAGTCGACTACGAAATCACGAGCGACGACCGCGTTATGAAAGTGCTTGACGTCGGCGACCGCTCGGCCAACCCCGGCGAAGACAGCGTCACCGAACAGGACGACGGCAGCTGGCTCGTTGCGGGGTCGACCGAAAACGGCCTCGGCGACACGTACGATTTCACCGGCGACATCGAACGATTCGATCCGGTTGAGGGCGATTTCACGCTCTTTTTCAATGGCGAGCAGACGACCGTCACCGAACTAACCGGACAGACGGTTCCCGAAGAGGAACCGACCGAAGAGGAGGAAGAAACGGTCGACCGCGAACACTGGTACCGCATCGAGGCAACCGGTGACGAGTTCGTCGACTACTACTTTGAGGTCGAAGACGGCGGCGACCTGATCCCCGCAACGATCAACGACAGCGTCGTCGACGACGAGTTCCACTGGCGCAACGAAGACGGAACGAAGGCCGCCGGCCGAATTTTCCCCGGCGACGCCCACGCCTACGCGTTCGACTCGCTCATCGCCGACGTGACCATCGAGGGCGACGCCCACGCCACCGTCAACGGCGTCGACTCCAACCTCGACTACTACCCACAGGCGTCCGCCACCGGCGATCACTGGAAGGGCCACTTCCCGTGGCACCTCGACGGCGAAGAGCGAACCCATTGGTACCGCATCGAGGCAACCGGTGACGAGTTCGTCGACTACTACTTCGAAGTCCAAGACGGCGGCGACCTGATCCCGTCACTGGTCGAGGACAGCTCGATCGATTACGAGTACTTCTGGATTGGCGACGAGGGAACGAAGGCCGCCGGGCGAATCTTCCCCGGTGACGCCCACGCCTACGCGTTCGACTCGCTCGTCGCTGACGTGACCATCGAGGGCGACGCCCACGCCACCGTCAACGGCGTCGACTCCAACCTCGACTACTACCCACAGGACTCGGCAACGGGTAATCACTGGAAAACCGGCTTCCCATGGCAGGATGACGACCACGAAGCCCCGGGCGAGGACGACGGCGACGTCGGCATCCGCCACAGCCTGTACGACGGGCCGGTAGGCGGCGGCAGCGGCATGCCCTCGTCGGCGATTCGATCGAAGAGCGATGCCGACTTCGTCGTCACCAACGGCAATCTCGGGCGGGCCGTCTCGCGAGCCAGTGCGGGCGACGTGATTTACGTCGAGGGCTCGGCAAGTGCGAGCGAGATCAACCAGCGCGGCGTCACCATCGTGGGCAACCGCGGGGCGGGAAACGACGGCCGAATTAACAACGCCAACGTCACCGCCCGCAACGTGACCTTCGATGGACTCGTCGTCAACATGAGCGGCGGCATCACCGTCTCTGCTCCCGGCTTCGAGGCGACGAACACCGAGTTCTACAACGGTGGCTCGATCAACTTCACGCACCGTGAGCCACGCGCCACGTTCGAGCAGTGTCTGTTCCACGACATCTCCGGGCCGACAATACAGACTGGCGGCTACCAGTCGGGCAGCGATGTGACCGCCTGTGGCAGTTCATGGAACCTGACCGAGGCTGACAACCGTATCCGGTTCATCTACTGTGAGTGGTACGATCTCGGTCGCCACGGCATCGCGGGGACGACCGGCTATTTCGAGATCATCGACAACCACATCCACGGCCGGATTTCGGCGAACAACGATCACTTCCTCGAACTCCGCGCGCCGAACGCCTGCCGCGACGGCGGCGTCAACCGGTGTGGCTCGCCGTGCGGCACCGGAATCGTCGAGCACAACCTGATAGAGATGCGCAACGGCGACGGCAACGCCACCAGACTGGCGGCGGTTCGCGGCACCCCCGCAGCCGACACCGCCTACTTCCGCTACAATGAGGCACCGGGCAACCGCCCCGCCGTTGCCGGCTGTGAGGCCAGCGGCCAGTGGAACACGACCTGGGGCGAGCAGATCGTCCTCCAGAACGCCGGCGGTCGGGGCTGGGGAACGCTCGACAACGTCGTCGTCGAGTCGAACCAGCTGTAATCGACCCTCACCAACCGCCGTTGAGTCGAATCCGCTACCGTCGCCGTCGGATCGGTGTCCACCGGTAAGGATTGCATAACAAAGCGGTAGACTGTTGTTTGAGCGCCCATAGCTAATGGATCGCAGAGAACTTCTCACGCTGGGCGGAATCGTTGGCGGAGCGGGACTGCTCGGTGTCGGCGTCTACGTCTCACGCGAACCGGGGCCAGCGCCGACCGAGCAAGCGCCGCCTTCAGCAGAACCCGCCGACCGTGGCCCAACCGGTTCGGATTTCGACACCGTCGTCGACGCCGTCGCCGAAGGGGCCGACCCAACCGGCGAGGAACCCGTCACCGCGTTGCTTGAGGAGGTCGCCGCCGACGGAACGCTCGTCGAATTCGAGCCGGGAACCTACCGAGTCGACGTGCTCACGCTCACCGGACTCACCTTGTTTGGGCTCGTTGGCACCGGCGACGAGCCCGCGACGTTTATTCCCGATCTCGGCGACTGTCGCGGCGGCCGACCGTGGCTGTTTTTCGAGGGAATCACCGATCTGCTCATTGAGAACGTCGACTTCGACATCACCGACAGCGGCGGCGCACTCCATCTGTTTTGTCGGGGAGACTCGGCGCTGCGAGACGTGAGCTACCAGGGAACCTGTTCGAACCAACTGGCGGTGTGTCGGATCGAGGTACGCGACGAGAACGGCTCGGCGTTCGTGAGCGGCTTCGATGCCGACAATGTCGACGAAGGCGAAACCGTCACCGGTGTGTACGTCGGCGAACAACACGCCGGGGAACTGACCTTTCACGACTGTTCGATGTCGTCGTTTTCCGACAACGGGCTGTACGCATCGGCACCGGGCGGACCAAACGGCCACGATGGCGTTGTTCACGTGCGTGGGGGAACCTACACCAACAACAACATCGCGGGTGTTCGGCTCGGATCGACCGGGGCGACCGCCACCGACGTGCAGGTCACCGTCAACGGCAATACGCCGGGGTGGGATCGACGAAACGCGCGAGGAATTCGGCTTCGAAACAAGGCCGATCAGGTGATCGACGGCTGTGATCTCGATTTTGCCGCAGGAGCCGCCGACAGTTTCGGCGCGATCGTCTTTCACCAAGAAAACGGGGGTGCGCTCGTTCGCGACACCAACGTCACGATGGACCGTGACGGTGTCCCCGCGATTCGAACCTTTTCGGCCGCAGATCCAAACGCCGATCCACCGGTGTTTGAGAACCTTCACATCGAGGGCTCGGCCGAAGACGGGATGACTGCCCAGATCGAAGGACGCGACGGAACCGTTTTTGATTCCTGTCAGATCGACCAGCAGGCAGCCGGTCGCGGCGGGCTCTCCTTTGTCGACTCGGCGGACTGCCGAATCGTCGACTCGGAACTCACCGTTGACGTCGACGCGGTAGTCGTCGAAAACGGAAGCGTCATCCTCGAAAATACGCAGGTTCGAACCGCCGACGGCGAGGAGTTCTTCGAAGAACGCCAGCTCACCAACGAACGGCTCGAACTCTGAGACCACGGGACTGTTCAGCAGGCCAGCATCCCTGGAAGCGGTGATTTTCACGGTTTACCAACAGCAGTAGGCGGAGAATAACAACCTCGCCGTGGGTGTTCGCTGGCGCATAGACAATGGACCAAAGACGACCGGGAGCCAAACATGGAGCGGTAACCGATTCTCGACCGGCTGCGAACGCTGCCGATAGCCCGACTGCAACTTCGATGGCCCGCACAGCACGTCGCACTGACACCACCACGCGGCCCGAACTGTCGGTCGTCATCATCGCGTACAACGAGGAAGACCGAATCGAGGCGTGTCTCGACTCCGTTTTTGCCGCCTGCCGAACCGTCGGC
>LKMS01000043.1 GCA_001563965.1 Haloferacaceae archaeon PL-Br10_E2g29
CATTCATGCGTACGCTTGTTCCGTTTGCAGCCACGAATCCGAAAACCCGCTTGTCGAGTGTGCTTTCGGCGGCGGAACGGCGTGAATTCGCTCGGCTGATGCTCGCGTCCGTGCTTGATTCGGTCGTCGCCGCCGGCGGGGCGCCGACCGTTCTCTCGACCGATCCACTTGCTTTCGATGAGCCACCGTTTGCGGGGCACGAACCACCGTTTTCGCCCGAAACGCGCGCAGCGACAACCGTCGTCGTCGACGACGGCCCGCTGTCGGTTGCGGTCAACCGTCGCCTCCGGCAGGCGGCCGATGCTGATCCACCGAGGGCGACGCGCATCCTCATGGCCGACCTGCCGTTGGTCACTGCCGCCGACATCACTCGAATCACCGACGCCGCAGGTGATGTCGTCATCGCGCCGGGCATGGGCGGCGGAACGAACGCGCTCGTCATTCGCGACCCCGAGTTTCGAGTCGACTACCACGGCGCGTCATCTCTCGATCACGCCCGACGCGCCGCCGACCTCGGCGCAACGCTGACGGCGGTCGATTCGCGGCGGCTGGCGACCGACATCGACGAGCCGGGTGATCTGGCCGAAGTGTTGATCCACGGTGAGGGCGCGGTTCGCGACTGGCTGATCGACGCCGGCTTCGAACTTGACACCGATGCCGGGCGGGTTGGCGTCAGCCGGTGTGGTGAGTAAGCAAGGTCGGTAAGACACGAATCGCTCGGCGAGCCGTGGCCGACACCCGAGGCGAGCCGTTTTTGCTCCTCGCGGCCCGCGTTTCGGTATGTTCCCGGCGGCCGACGCGTACGACATCGGTATCTCGATTGACGAGTCTGCGGTCGACTCGTTGCTGTCGGTCAGCCCACGCGATGTCTCCGCACCGGCCGAACTCACCTTTTCGCGAAACGTGTTCATCCCGCTGACGACTGCCTGTCGCTATTCCTGTACGTACTGCACCTACTACGACGTGCCCGGCGAGGCGACGCTCATGAGTCCCGATGACATCCGCTCGGTCGTCGAACAGGGTGTCGACGCGGGCTGTACGGAGGCGTTGTTCACCTTTGGCGACAAACCCGACGCGCGGTACACCGAAATCCACGCCCAACTCGCCGACTGGGGCTACGACTCGATTCTCGCGTATCTTCGTGCGGCCTGCGAAATCGCGCTCGACGAGGGACTGCTTCCGCACTCGAACCCCGGCGATTTGACCGAGTCGGAGTTCCGCGCTCTCAAACCGGTCAACAGTTCGATGGGCGTCATGCTAGAGACGACCGCCGACGTCGCTGCCCACAGCGGGGGCAGAAAAAAGACGCCCGGCCAGCGGCTCAACACCATTCGGGCCGCCGGCCGTGCCAGCGTGCCGTTCACGACCGGACTGCTCGTCGGGATTGGCGAACACTGGCGCGACCGTGCGGAGAGCTTGCTGGCGATCCGAGAACTCCACGAACGGTACGATCACATCCAGGAGGTCATCATTCAGAACGTCGTGCCCAACGAGCGCTCCTCGTTCGACCAGCCGAGCGTTGAAACGATGCGCCGAACGGTTGCGATGGCGCGGGCGGCGCTCCCCGAGGCAGTTTCGGTGCAGGTGCCACCGAATCTCTCGCCGACCCACGAGCTGATCGACTGCGGCGTCGACGACCTCGGCGGCGTCTCGCCGGTGACTGACGACTACATCAACCCTGACTATGCGTGGCCCGCGCTCGATGAACTTCAGTCGATTGCGGCCGACGCCGACCTGCCGCTGTACGAACGGCTGCCCGTCTACGACCGGTATCTTCCCGCGAACATTCGACGCGCGTCGGTCGACCCAGCGCCACCGCCAACAGCCGCCGACGGCTGGCTCGCTGAACCAATCCAGACGGCACTGTCGGCGTCGACGTCCGCGGGCGAGCGGTATCGTGCGGTTGCGTTGCGTGAGGGTGGCTGAAAAAAACGGACGGTCGCCGCCGGCTGCGTTTTATTTTTTTAATCGTCAGCCGCAACCGTGTTGCGCTCGCCCGTCCGTATCGACGGTCCGAACATGGGTGAGCCGTCCGCTCGCGGGCCGAGTGTCGGCCCGTACGGGCCGCCATCGACGGGAATCGCTCGCCGCGTGCGGTAGTCAGTCGACCGTTCGACCGGCGGCCGGCCGATGGCCGAAATCATGTCGACGTAGTCGCCGACACTGCGGACCTCGCCGTAGCTGCCACCGGCGCGCTTGGTGATCTCCTCGGAGAGAATCGTCCCCATGAAGTCGTTGGCCCCGCAGTTGAGCAGTTTGAGACCCTTTGCGTTGCCGTACTTGACCCACGAGCTCTGGATGTTGTCGATGGTGTCGAAAAACAGCCGCGAGACGGCGATCATGAGTTCGTCTTCGGCGTCGCTCGCGCCGCCGTCGACGACGCCGTGTTCGAACAACGGCGTGTTTTCGTGGACGAACGAGAGCGGGACGAACTCGCGAATTGCGCCGGTTCGATCTTGGAGGTCACGGACTCGCTTCAGATGCATCGCGCGGTGGCGCTCGTTTTCGACGTGGCCGTACATGATCGTCGCCGTCGTGTCGAGGCCGGCGGCCATCGCCCCCTCCATCGCCTCGATCCAGTCCGCGGAGGTGATTTTGCCCGGACAGACCACCTCGCGAACCTCGTCGACGAGGATTTCCGCGGCCGTTCCCGGTGCCGAGTTGAGTCCGGCCGCCCGAAGCGTTCGGTAGACATCCTCGTAGGACCACTCGGTTCCGCGCTTGGCGTGGTAGGCCTCTTCGGGCGTGATTGAGTGGACATGGATTCCGTCGATCGACATCGCCTCGATCTGTTCGACGTAGGTTCCTGGGTCGGTTTCGTAACGTTCGGGTGGTTTGTAATTCACCTCGCTGGCGGGGTCGTCGTAGGTCGCCAGCATCTCGTGGTGCTCGGCGTTGAGCGCGAACGCCGGATGCAACCCCGACACCGAGCAGACCTCCGAAATGCCCAGATCGAGCGCGGTATCGACGATTTGTCGCGAGTCTGCGGGCGTTTTCGTAAAGCCCGAATGGTCGCCGTCAGCGTCGGTTTCGAACTGGTGGGCGGTGTTTTTGAAGTTACAGAACAGACAGCCCACGTTGCAGGCGGTGGTGACGTTGTTGTTGCAGTTGGCGACAAACGTCACCTCGTCGCCAACGCGCTCGGCCCGCCGGCGGTCGGCCAGTTCGAGCACCTGTTCCTTTCGGACGGGGTCGATTCCGTCGGTGTCGGTGCCGGTCGTCAAGAGTGCGACCGCGTCGTCGACATCCAGCCGACGGTTGTCGCGGGCGTTTGCGAGCGCGTTCTCGAAGGGCTGATCGGTCTCTGCGCGGTGGGTGAATCCGAACTCGCTGCCTGCGAGATCCGCGGCCGACCGATTCGTCATTGTCGGAGGGTTGGCTGTCGCAACCAAAAAGGGGTCGGTCACGGAGGGTTGCGCCGGTGTTTTGTGTTCCACGCCCACGTTTTTGTCGACGAGCGCGCCGGACTGAAAGATTCATACAGCCGGCCATCGCCGATACGCACATGACGAGCGTAAAGCAGTTCCGGGTCGATCAGGCGCCGACGGAAACCGCCCTCGGCGCGGGTCGGTTCATCTTCACCGACGCCTATTCCGTGTTCGACTGGGGACAGATGCCCGACGCCATCCCACACAAAGGCGCGAGCCTCTGTACGATGGGCGCGTTCAATTTCGAGCAACTCGAAGCCGCCGGCATCGAAACACACTACGCGGGCGTTGTCGACACGAACGGCGACATCGGCTCGCTTTCGGACTGCACCACTCCCCCAACCGAGATGGCGATTGCGCTGACACAGGTGCCGGATCTCCCGTACCTGGGTGGGTCAGCTGCCGACGGCGCTTACGACTACGACGCCTACCACGCCACCGCCGGCGAGAACTTCCTGATTCCGCTGGAAATCGTCTTCCGGAACACCGTTCCGGTCGGCTCCAGCCTTCGGCGACGCGGCGCGCCGGCGGACTACGGTCTCGCGCTCGACGACTGGCCAGCCGAAAAAATCGACCTCCCGGAGCCGGTCGTCGAGTTCTCAACGAAGTACGAACAACAGGATCGCTATCTCGATCGGACGGAGGCCGGCCACATCGCCGGCATCGCCGATATCGACGCCCTCGAATCGCTGGCTCGGTCGGTCAACGACGTCATCACCGACCAGGCCGCGAAAACGGGATTCACTCACGAAGACGGCAAAATCGAGTGTCTCTACATCGACGGCGAAATCCGCGTTGCCGACGTGGTCGGCACGTTCGACGAAAACCGATTTTCGATCAACGGCCGCCAGCTCTCGAAAGAGGTGATCCGGCAGTACTACAAACGCGAACAACCCGGCTGGGTCGACGCCGTGAGCGCGGCGAAAACCCGCGTCAGCGAGACCGACGCGGCCGACTGGCGGCCGCTGTGCGAGGGTGAGCCGATTTCACTACCGAGTCACGTTGTCGACGCTGTTGCCGACATGTACACCGCCGGTGCCAACGCCTACACCGACGAGTCGTGGTTCGACGCGCCGCCACTTGCCGAGACGCTCGCGGCGCTCGATTCGGTGTAATCGATCTGTTAGTCGTCAGCGAGCCCCTCGATATCGCGTGGCTCGATCGAACGGTCGACCGGTTCGGTCGGGTTGGCGTCTTGGGCGACCTGTGAGAGCCCGAGTCGGTAGTCATCGTTCGCGACGCCGTCGCGAAGGCTCGTTCGGCCGCGATGCACCGTGACCGCGCCGCTGAGGTGAAGCTTGACTGCTTCGAGCAGCGCGTCGGCTTCGAGCGGCTGGCCGCGCGCCTTGATTTCATCGATGAGCGCGTCGTCGGGCACGTCGAACGCCCGCTGGGTGATGATCGGCCCCTGATCGAGGTCGGTCGTCACGTAGTGGGCGGTGACGCCAGCGATGCGAACGCCCTCTTCTTTCGCCTGGCGGTAGGCCGCCGCGCCGGGGAACGCCGGCAGCAGGCTCGGGTGGATGTTGATGATGCGGTCCTCGTAGCGAAAGACGATTTTCGGACCGAGAATCCGCATGTAGCGCGCCAGCACGATCAGGTCGACGTCGTGTTCGACCAGAATGTCGAGCATGCGGTCCTCGTCGGGAGAGCCCTTGCCGTCGCCGACGTCGTAAAACGGCACGTCGTGGGCTTCGGCGAGTTCGCGAAGCGCTCCGCGGTTGCCGATAACGACCGATACCTCCACGTCGAGGTCGTCGCGTTCGACGGCTGCCAACAACGATTCGAGACAGTGTGATTCCTTGGTGACGAACACGGCGAGCCGGCGAGTTTCGCGGTCGCTCGGAAACCGAACCTGAATCTCCACGCCGAGATCGCGACCCAACTCCGCGAGCGCCTCGCGAAGTTCGTCACGCTCGGTGGTCATTCCGTCGGTGTCGACGCGCATCGACATCCGAAACAGGCCGTCGCGAACCGCCTGGTCGAGATCTTCGATGTTGATTCCGCGCTCGAAAAGCAGGCTCGTCACGCGAGCGATGAGGCCGGTTTTGTCGCCACCGATCACCGTGATTTCGGCGAGTTCGGTCGTCATCGACTCACCGCCGTCGTCTGCTCGACTGTATCCATGGACAGTCGATAGCCACGGGCGGGCAAAAACGTGTTTATCGTCTACTCTGTGGCCCGTTTGTGAGTTGTTTCCGCGTTGCTTCCACGTCGTCACTCAGCTACCAGTGGACTTTTTGCCGTGATCCACATCCCAGATCTATTCACGAACGTGTGGTATCGGGTGGTTCCAAAAGAGCTTTTGACCACGCTCGCGCAGTATCGCCCAATGACCGCCTACACCGCGACCGTGACCGTTCGCCTGAAACACGGTGTGCTTGATCCGGAAGCCGAGACGACCAGACAGGCGCTCGAACGCCTCGGCTTCGAGCTGTCTGCGCTGCGCTCGGCCGACCGCTTCGAAATCGATCTCGAGGCCGCCGACGCCGCTGATGCCGAGGCTCGTGCGGAATCGATGGCCGAACGACTCCTGGCGAATCCGACGATTCACGATTACGAGGTGTCGGCTGCGCCGGCCAATGAGGGGCAATGACGGTCGCAGTCATCCAGTTTGGCGGCTCGAACTGCGACCGCGACGCGGTTCGCGCCCTGCGATTTCTCGATATTGCCGCCGAGCGCATCTGGCACGAGGACGGCCTACCTGCTGACACCTCGGGCATCATGCTTCCCGGTGGTTTTTCGTACGGTGATTACCTCCGTGCCGGCGCGATGGCCGCCCGCTCGCCGATCATGGGCGAGGTTCGCGACGCGGCCGCCGACGGCGTGCCGGTGCTCGGCGTCTGCAACGGCGCACAGGTGGGCTGTGAGGCGGGGCTCACCGACGGCGCGTTCACGACGAACAAGCGCGCACGATTTCAGTGCGAATCCGTCTTTCTGCGTGTTGAGCGAAGCGACACCCCGTGGACCGGCGCGTTCGCTGTCGGCGACGTGATCGAGGTGCCAATCGCTCACGGCGAAGGACGCTTCGAGATCGACGCGGATCGGTACGAACAGCTTGAGGCCAACGATCGTGTGCTGTTTCGCTACTGCGACGCCGACGGGACTCTCACCGACGCGGCCAACCCGAACGGGTCGACCGGTAACGTCGCCGGCATTCTCGGCGAGCGCGACTCGGTCGCGGTGTTGATGCCGCATCCCGAGCGGGCGACGCTCCCGGACGTTGGCGGGACAGACGGCCAGCCGATTCTGCAGGCGTTCGGCGAGCAGGCGACGCGGTGACGAGCCGCTCTCTTCGCACCCTGTCTGCAGAACGGACTTCCGTCATCCCAAACTAATTGATGGTTGCTGTGTACCATTCGGTATGGGACTCCTCGCACCGAAACTCGGCCGCGGCTGGCTCATCCCCTACGTGCTGTTGGGGGTGGTGGGACTCTACGGGGCGCTTGCGGTTCTCGAAATCAACCCGGCGCTGCCGCGGACGTCGCTGCCGCTGTCGACCATCGTTGTCGCGGTGTTGCTCGCGCTGTACGGCTTTCTCCTCCACAATCGCGGCGAGCAGTTCGACCAGCGCCGCCTCGAACTCTGGACGACCCGTACGTTTACCCGCCTGTTTCGACTCGTGCTGCTGCTGTACGCGGGCGCAACGGCGCTCGTTCTCGTTGCCCTCTGGATCGGCGTTCCCGAACATCCGGCGCTCACCGTCGCCGAATCGATGTTTGTCACCGGGTCGTTATCGACCGCCGGGGCGCTCGAATGGGCGGCCGCAAGCCGGTTCGTGCTCGATGCGGTCGTTTTTGTCTTCGTCGCCGTCGGCTTTCGCGTCGGCTTCGAGTTCGACCGACGGCTCTGGCTCCTCGCTGGCGGTGTGTATGAAACCGATATCGACGCCGAACCCGAATACGTTGGTCTGTGGGAGCGCTACGTGGCGTGGCGTCGCGGCGACAACTGAGTGTGGCCGGCGGAACGACGTTCTTCTCGGTTGTGTTGCAGTGTCACAACAGTGACCTACCGTGCTAACGGCATCGCGTAGCTCGTTTCCTCTTCGATAACGAGTTCCCACGTTCGCTCGCACTCGCAGTCGACCTGTTCGAAGACGCTCGGATCCTGTCGAAGGTCGAAATCCTTGATCGCTTTCTGGACGCGGTCGTCGCACTCGCCGCAGTTGTGCGCGCCGCGATCCGAGCCGTGGCCGACGGGGTCGGAGATGACGATGGCGTCGACGTCGGCGGTCCGTTCGAGCACGTCGGCGACCGACCAGAGCCACGGCGGCCGGTAGCCCCCCTCGCGAAACAGTTCGTTGACCATCGTGTACTGCTGGACGTTACACGGATTCATCGAGACGGTGTGACAGCCCTCGACGGCGGCACACCGGCGTACCGACGCGATCATGTCGTCGCGAGCCTCGCGCTCCGAAAGGAATGGCGGCTTCAGCAACAGGTAGGCTTTGACGCCCGCGCCGGCGTTCTTCGCGGTTGCGCAGGCGGCCTCGAAATCAGCGAAATCGAAGTACTTGTTGACGCAGTCGTGGCGAATCCGGTCGGTTGCGGTTTCGAGGCCGATGGCGATGTCGACCGCGAGGCCGTGGTCGGCGAAATCGGCGATCTTTTCGCTATCGACGAAGTCCGGAAGCGACTCAAGAACGATTCGCTCGCGGTCAGCGAACGTTTCGGCGATGGCCCGTCGCGTCTCGGCGGGCACTTCGCGTTCGTCGAGAAACGAGCCGGAGGTGTATATTTTGATGAGCGGGGCAGGCTCGTCGGCGCGGTCGGCCTCGTGGTCGAGACAGACCTGAATCTGATCCATCAGCGCCTCGTGTTCGACCGTGCCGCCTTCGACGCTTTCGGCGACGTAGCCACACATCGTACAGCCACCGGCGCGGGCCCACCGGCAGCCACCGGTGTTGAGGATGATCGTCAACGACTCGCTGACACCGTCGGGCGTGTTGTCCTCGTCGAGCCAGACGCGCGTCGGCTCGTGGGGGTCGTACTGTTTCTCTTTGAGGCCGCGAATCTCGCGCATGACCGCGTTGTGGGCGTCCATGCCGCGCCCCTTTTCGTACACGTCGGGGCTGGGTTTGCTCATTGGCAGGGCTACTCGCCTGAGGCGTAAAACCGCATCGCACCCGCGACCAGCGCGCCACACACCGCGCTCACGGTGTTGATGACGACATCGCTCACGGCGGCGGTTCGCCACGGAATCATCGCCTGGATAAGCTCGGTGGCGACACCGAACAGCGAGACGACGAGAACAACGGCAATCCATCCACCGACCGTCTTCGATTGGTGTGTCGACAGCCGGCGGGTCGTCGCCGGCCAGCCCGTGAGTCCCGCGTAGACGACGCCGCCGGCGGCTAGCGCCGCATAGCCCGCAATGTGTGCGAGCGTCGTTATCCCAACCGTGCCGGTCGGCTCCGTTTCGGGAACGCCACCCGGCACGGGAACCACCGAGCCAACGAGAATCACCGCCCCCAGCACCGCGAGGCCGACGCGGAGATGGGTGGCGCGGTTTGGGTGACGTGCTGGGTTCATTTGTTGTCCCGCGTGGTTTTCTGGTTGCCCGGGAAATGAATCTCGTGTTGACCGCTGCGGGAACCGGCGGACAACGAAACCAGATTCAGTTTCATTCCGGCACCAACAGCTAACACGTGCCGACTCGAATATAATAATAGTACATTACAATGACTGACCTTGGTGGCTTCCACGACCGCGTTGCACAGATCGACTTGACCGACGGCTCAGTACAGTACCGTGGCGTCGACGACGATGCCGCACAAAAGTATATCGGCGCGCGTGGACTCGGCGTCCACTACATGTTTGAGGCGGGCCACGACGTCGACCCAACGGGCCCCGACAACCGCCTGTGCTTCATGAACGGGCCGCTGACGGGCACGCAGGTCACGATGAGTGGCCGGATGGCCGTCGTCACGAAATCCCCGCTCACGGGCACCGTCACCGACTCCCATCAGGGCGGCTGGTCCGGTGCGCGACTCAAATGGGCCGGCTTCGACGGCCTGTTGTTCGACGGCAAGGCCGACGAACCGGTGTACGCCGTCGTTGAAGGCGGCGAAGTCGAACTCCGAGATGCCGCACATCTGTGGGGTGAGACCGTCCACGACACCCGCGATGCACTCGAAGACGAAGTCGAGGGCAGCTACGGGAAGAACCTCTCGATGATGGCAATTGGGCCGGGCGGCGAAAACGAAGTCAGGTACGCCTGTATCGTCAACGAAGACGATCGTGCCTCGGGCCGCGGCGGCACCGGCTGTGTGATGGGCTCGAAGAACCTGAAGGCGGTCGTCGTCAAAAGCGGCACGCGAATGCCGAAACCCGCCGACCCCGAGACGTTCAAAGAAGGGTACCAGCAGGCGATGCAGGTCATTCGCGAGTCCGACGTGACCGCGCCCAACGAGGGCGGCCTCTCGTTGTACGGCACCAACGTTCTCATGAACATCACCGAAGAGATGGACGGGTTGCCGACGAAGAACGCGAAGTACACCTCGACACGGGCGTACAAGGAGGGCGAGGGTTTCGACATCGACGCCGAGCGCGTTTCGGGCGAAAACGTCCGCGAAAACATCCTCGTCGACGAGCCGACCTGTCACTCCTGTCCGGTCGCCTGCAAGAAGGAAGTCGAGGTGCAGACGATGCACAAAGGCGAGGAGATGAACGTCAAAATGGAGTCCTACGAGTACGAGTCGGCGTTCGCGCTCGGGCCGAACTCGGGGCACTCCGAACGCGACGACATCGCCGTGATGATCGACCGCTGTAACGCGATGGGTGTCGACACCATCGAGGTCGGCAACATGATGGCGATGGCGATGGAGATGACCGAGGAGGGGAAACTCGACGACATCGACGGCATGGACTGGGGCGACTCCGAAGCCATGATCGACATGATCGAGTCAATCTCCTATCGCGATGGCGACCTCGCGGATCTGCTCGCCGAAGGAGCCGACAGAATCG
>LKMS01000044.1 GCA_001563965.1 Haloferacaceae archaeon PL-Br10_E2g29
GAAACCCCATCAAACAGTGAGGACGACCAGCGGATGGTGCAATGCAATTGTCTCCAGATTCTCCTCGCCGAACGAGTTTGATACTGCAACATACGGTTTATCAGTTGACTCGTCGGGCTTTTAGGCCGTGCGAGCCACCGTTCGGCATGGTCCAGAACGTCGCCGCGTTTCTTCGGGAGCTCGAACCCGAGGATTTCTACCTGCTTTCGGGGCTCGAACACGGCATGCGGTTTTCCGAGTGGGTCCACCGCGAGAAGCTTCCGAAGTACTCGCGGCTCACGCGCGAGGAGGTCGACTACCGGCTCGACCGGTGTATGCGCCACGAACTCATTCAGCGCAAAACCATTCAGTACGAGGGCTATCAGCTCACGTTCGAGGGGTACGACGCGCTTGCACTCCGGAGTTTTGCCGAGCGCGAAACCATCGAGGGCGTCGGCGCACCACTCGGCGTCGGCAAGGAAAGCGACGTCTACGAGGCGATGTCGTTTCAGCCGCTGGCGCTGAAGTTTCACCGCGAGGGCTACACCAACTTTCGAGAGGTTCGACGCGAGCGCGATTACACCTCGAACCACCACCACGTCTCGTGGCTATACACCGCCCGAAAGGCGGCCGAACGGGAGTATGAAGCGCTCGAAACGTTGTATCCGGACGTTTCGGTTCCACGGCCGGTCGACCAGAACCGCCACGCGCTCGTCATGGAGAAACTCGATGGCGCAGAGCTTTCGCGTGCACGACTCGAATCGGCACAGGTCGTCGGGGTGATGGATCTGATCTTCGAGGAGCTCGCAAACGCCTACCGCGCGGGCTACGTTCACGCCGACATGAGTGAGTACAACATTTTCGTCGACGAATCGGGAATCACGGTTTTCGACTGGCCGCAGGCGGTTCCGACAGATCACGAAAACAGCGAGGAACTGCTCAAACGCGACGTCTCGAATCTTGTCGACTACTTCAACCGAAAGTATCCGGCTGAAACGCCGAAAACGGTCGATACCGCGTTGCTTGCGGCTGCACTTGTCGACGACACGTACGAGACGGTGCGGACGTATGTATAATCATAAACTGCATTGTGCGATAGGAAATTTGAATCTCGGCCGAAACCAACGCCCATGAGGCTCGATGGGCTGTCGTCGCGGACGTTCCCACGCGTGATCGGGATCGGCCGAATGTGAATGTGATTTTGAACAGTCGGGTTGCGCACGGATGCTTGTTTCACTCGCGTGCCAATCGGGAACCGCGTGGCTCTGGACGATGTTCGCCAGAAAACGGGCTGGGCGCGATTTGAACACGCGACCGACGGATTAAGAGTCCGTCGCTCTCCCTAACTGAGCTACCAGCCCTCATCCGATTCTATCGGTGGTGATATAAAAGCCGTTTCCTTTCGCAACCGCTCGGCTGGCCCGAAATCGGTCGGTCTAGGTCGCCGAATCCATCGCCAAATAAGGCGAGCAGAATCACCACATCGTTGGCGACTCAGTGGCAATTTATCGCGTTGCACGCGACGATTGACCCGTTACCGGCCGCTCACGGAGTGGTTCGAAAACGGATGGCGTTAAGTGAGTACCGGACCGAAACAACTCAGTAATGAGCGCTGGCGCAATCGGCTCTGGCCGATCAACATACGCGATTTTGGGCTGTGGAAGCGTCGGCCACGCGGTCGCCGAGGCCCTGACCACCGACGGCAACGAGGTACTGATTCTCGACAAGGACGAAAGCCGTGTCGAGGCGCTGCGCGATCAGGATCTCGACGCCAGAGTCCAAGACATTAGGGATCCAACCGTTGGGGAGGTCGTCGCCGACCGTGACATCATCCTCGTGCTCGCCAGCGACATCGACGCGAGCAAAGAGGCCGTCTCGGCCATTCGCAACCGCGACGACGGCCAATACATCGTCGTCCGCGCCTCGGATCCCGTCACCGAGGAGGAACTCCGAAATCTCGGTGCGGATGTCGTCGTCAACCCCTCGACCGTGATCGCCGAATCCGCCCTCCGAAGTCTCGAATCGGGGGAACTCCAGTACAAAGCCCGACAGCTCGCCGAACTCCTCGGCGAGGTCGACGGCCGGTTGGCGATTCTCACGCAGGATAGCCCCGACCCCGACTCGATTGCGAGTGCGACCGCACTCCAAGCGATTGCCGCCGCGTTCGACGTCGAAAGCGACATTCTCTACGACGGCGACATCGGCCATCAGGAGAACCGCGCGTTCGTCAACCTGCTCGGCATCGAACTGCTCGCCCGCGAGGAGGCCGCGACGCTTGCGGAGTACGACGCGGTTGCACTCGTCGACAACATGAAAACCGACGACCGCGAGATCGGCTTCGAGATCGACATCTTCATCGACCACTACGAACCTGACAACGAACTCGACGCCGAGTTCATCGACGTCCGAACCAACGTCTCGTCGACCTCGACAATTCTCACAAAATACCTCCAAGAGTTCGATCTCAGCCCGAGCGAGGCGGTCGCCACCGCGTTACTGTACGGCATTCGTGCGGAAACGCTGGATTTCAAGCGGGATACAACGCCGGCGGATCTCACCGCCGCGGCGTATCTTCACCCGTTTGCCAACCACGACACGCTCGAACAGGTCGAGTCGCCCTCGATGTCGCCCGAAACGCTCGACGTGCTCGCCGAGGCGATTCAGAACCGCGAGGTGCAGGGCAGCCACCTGTTTTCGAGCGCCGGATTCATCCGCGACCGCGACGCGCTCGAACAGGCCGCACAGTATCTGCTCGATCTCGAAGGCATCACCACGACCGCGGTGTTCGGCATCGTCGAAAACGAGATCATCGTCGCGGCGCGCTCGAAGGACATCCGGATCAATATTGGCAGCGTGCTGGAGGGCGCGTTCGCCGAAATGGGTGAGGTGCTCGGGCACTCGAAACAGGGAACCGTCGGCGTTCCGCTCGGCATTTTCACCGGTCTCGAAAGCAGCGGCGACAACCGAGACCGCCTGCTCGAACTCACCGAGGAGGCCGTTCGAAGAAAACTCTTTGCCGCCCTCGGTGTCGAGAGCGGCGAGCCGACAAACGGTGCGTAACGCGGGTGTGAAAGCAGTCGATCAGGCGGTTAATTCGTCGTCCTCGTCGGGCGCTTTGAGTCGTTCGACGATGTCATTGATCAGTACCACGTCGCCGACGGCACGAACCCAGCGGTACGGAACCATCACGCCCTCGCCCGGGCCGACGCGGTCGCCAAACAGCTCGCGGTTGAGTTGGCCGACTGCAAGGCCCGTTACCGAGCGCGCGTCGAGGTCGAGTCTGACGTCTTCGATCTCTCCGACGAAAACGCCGTTGTTTGAATAGATTTCTCGGCCGACAAGTGTCGTGATTTCCTGCGGTGTGCCGTCCATACGCGTACCGTTGCAAGCCCCAATATTAAGATTTCGTGGTTGACGGACGTCTGTCAGACGGATCTGTGGAGTCGTGGCCGACTCACGGCGAGCCGCGTCGGCAACGCACCGCAACTCACGTCGCGAACTCTCGCGCCGGCACCTAGTACAGCCCACATCGACCCAGTCATGGTGCCACCGAAGACCACAACGTTTGACACACTCCCAGTTGAGAGTCGTGGTATGGACTTCGAACGACGCAGCGGTGTCTTCTTGCACCTCACCTCGTTGCCGGGGCCACACGGCATCGGCGACCTCGGAGAGGGGGCCCGCGAGTTCCTCTCGTTTCTCGAAACGGCCGAACAGACCTACTGGCAGTTCTGCCCGCTCGGGCCGACCTCATCGGCCCACGGAAACTCGCCGTACCAGTCGTTTTCGGCGTTTGCGGGCAACCCACTGCTTGTCAGCCTCGACCGACTCGTCGACGACGGCTGGCTGATCGACGACGACCTCGAACCCGTTCCCGACTTCAATCCGCATGACGTCGACTACGAACGGGTCGCGAAATACAAACGCAAGAAACTCCGAACCGCCCACGAGCGGTTCCGCAAAACGGCAACCGAAGACGACCACGACGACCTCGACGCTTTCGTCGACGACGAGCCGTGGGTCGAGGGCTACGCGCTGTTTCGCGCGCTCAAGCGAAAACACGACGGCCAGGCATGGATCGACTGGCCCGAACCCATTCGCACCCGCGAGGCCGACGCGCTCGACGCGGCCCGCAACGAGCTCGCCAGCGAAATCGAGTTCCACACGCTCGTGCAGTACTGGTTCGATTCACAGTGGCAGGCATTCAAACAGGATGCCGAGGAAGCGAACATCAAACTCGTTGGCGACGTGCCCATCTACGTCGGCCTCGACAGCGCCGACGTCTGGACGAGCCCCAAAGCGTTCCAACTCGACGACCAAAACCGGCCGACTGCGGTCGCCGGTGTCCCCCCGAACGCCGGCGACGCCGGCCAAAAGTGGGGCAATCCGCTGTACGACTGGGGCCATCTCGCCGAGACCGACTACGACTGGTGGGGTCGCCGGCTCGACCGGCTGTTCGGTCAGGTCGACGTGACGCGACTCGATCACTTCCAGGGCTTTCTCGAGTACTGGGCGATTCCGGCCGACGCCGACTCGGCGGCCGCGGGCGAGTGGCGCGACGGCCCCGGCGCGGACTTCTTCGAAACGATCGGCGAGCGCCTCGGCGAACTCCCGTTCATCGCCGAGGATCTGGGCTTCCCGGACGCCGAGTTGCAGGCGCTGATGAACCGGTTTGGCTTTCCCGGCATGCGTGTGCCGCAGTACGCCAACTGGTGTCAGGGCGGCAACGAACACCAGCCGATGCACTACCCGAAAAACGCGGTCGGCTACACCTCGACACACGACACGAACACCATCGTGGGCTACTACAACGGGATGGACGACCGACAGCGAGACTGTTTGCACTACAACCTCAGCGCTGACGGCAGCGAAATCAACTGGTCGATGATCGAGGCCGTCTGGCGCTCCGACGCCGTCCTCGCGTTCACCACGATGCAGGATCTGCTCGGACTCGACGACCACGCCCGCTTCAACACGCCGGGAACGGCCGAGGGCAACTGGACGTGGCGCGTGACGAGCGACGGCCTCGACGAGGGAATCGCCACCAAACTCGGCACGATGACCGCAATCGAGCTCCGGTGACCGGGGCCCATTCGGGTGACGATTCGGACACCGCGACGATTCTACCACCGGTGAGGATAGCGGCAACGGTGGCAGTGCTCTCAGCGATGGCGACACAAACGGTTTTGTGGGTTCGCAGACTCGGTTGGGTGTGAACCGATCCGTCGGCTGGCTCTCGCTTGTCACAGCCGTCTGTTTGTTGTTTGCCGGGACGATCGTCTCGACTGCGGAGTTCACAGTCGGACCAGCGATGGTCGGTGAAATTCGGACGACCGACCTGCTCAGCAAGGGATTGTTTGCAGCCGCGGTCGTTCTCGGACTGTGGGGCCTCCAGTCGCTTGTCGTTCGCGTGTTGTTACGCACCACAAGCAAGCGCCGTGCGCACGACGTTCGGAACGTCCTCCGGCTCTTTTTTGGAACAATCGGCATCATCGCGCTGTTGGGCATCCTCACCGACCAGTGGCTTGGGGTGTTGCTCTCGCTTGGCGTGGTTGGCTTCGCGATCACCTTCGCGCTCCAACAACCGCTACTCTCGTTGCTTGGCTGGGTCTACATCATGACCAAACAGCCGTATCTCGTCGGCGACCGGGTCAGCATCGGCCAGACGAAAGGCGATGTCATCGAGGTCGATTTTCTCGTGACGACGATCTGGGAGGTCGGCGGCGAGCTCGTCTCGACAAACCAGCCATCCGGTCGGGTTGTGACCGTTCCAAACAGCATGGTGCTCTCGTCGGAGGTCACCAACTTCGGCGGCGGCGGCTCCCAATACGTCTGGAACGAACTCGTGATGCAGGTTTCGTATGAAACGGACGTCGACGAGGCAGCCCGGACGATGATCGAGGAGGCCAACGCCGTTATCGGCGAAGAGATGGCAACCCGTATTGCCGACTTCCGCGAACGGCTGTCGGAGACGCCGGTCGAACTCGAGGTGTACGACCGGCCGAGCGTGAACGTCACACAGGCCGAGTCGTGGATCGAACTCCGCCTGCGGTACGTGGTTCATCCCCGGCAGGGAACGCCGGTCAAAAACACGCTCTACAAGCGAATTCTCGCCCGGTTCAACGAGAATCCAACCGTGACAAGTTTCCCGGTCAGCCGGAGCCGCTGAACCGCAGCCGACTCGGCAAGAGTCACGGCCACGCAATCTGCAACTGACCGGATCGAAAGGCGAAAACCCGGCGGCCGTCTGTGATACATCAATGGAACGCGGCGTCATTGCGACCGACGAACTCGCGGGGTCGTTCGATCTGCAGTCGACCGTCGAGAGCGGCCAAAGCTATCTTTGGAGCCGGCTCGACGGGAAAATGTACACCACGGCCGCTGCCCACGGCGGCCGCGCGTGGTATGAAACGGTCGTTCCGCCGCTCGACGGAGTCACCGACGAGCGGGCCGTTGTCCGGGTGCGACAGGTCGACGAGGGGATCGAATGGAAGTCGACGACCGACGCCGTCGACATCCTCACCCACCTGTTGCGACTCGACGACGACATCGACGCCATCCGCGACGCAAGCCCGTCCGAACCGCTGATCGAGCGGGCATTCGAACAGTACGCCGGGATGCGACTCGTTCGTGATCCGCCGTTTGCGTGTCTCATCTCGTTTATTTGTTCGGCGCAGATGCGCGTCGGACGGATTCACGGCATGCAGCAGCGACTTGCCGCCGGGTTTGGCGAGACGGTTGCGTTCGACGGACGGACCTATCACGCGTTTCCAACACCCGATCAGCTGGCGGCCCGAACCGAATCTGAGCTACGCGAACGCAGTCTCGGCTACCGTGCGCCGTACGTTCAACGAACGGCCGAAATGGTCGCAGACGGCGAGGCCGACCCCGCGAACGCGGCCGAACTCGACTACGAGGCCGCCCGCGAGTTCCTCACGCAATTCGTTGGCGTCGGCGACAAGGTTGCCGACTGTGTGCTGTTGTTTTCGCTCGGCTTTCTCGAAGCGGTGCCGCTCGACACCTGGATTCAGACCGCCATTGCCGACTACTATCCCGACTGCGAACAGGGCGGTTATGCCGAAACATCGCGAGCGATCCGCGAGCAGTTTGGCGGTGAGTACGCCGGCTACGTCCAGACCTATGTGTTCCACTATTTGCGTAACGGCGGCGAGTAGCGCACAGCGTACGCAGTCACGCGGAGAAAACGGCGAGAGAGGGGCGAACGTTCATGGTGGTAGACACGATAGCCCAGTACATGGATTGTCGAGTTGTCGCCGAAGCCGCGGTCCCCGTCTACGACGTCGAGACACCGCAGGAGGCCGTCCGGATCGCCATCTCGAAAACCGGTGCATCGCTGAACCCCGATCTAAGCTACGTCGAAATCAGCCCGAGCGAGCGAACAACGCCCGCGGGCGCAGAGATGCCTCCGGCGTTCGTTGCCGCCGACGAGGCGCTCGTCGCCCTCGATCTCGAACTGAACGTGTTTAGTGTCGAAAGCAAAGAACACGCCGGGCGCATCGCGCGGAGCGAACTCGGCGGGCAGCTCAACGAAATTCCGCTGTCGATCGAGGAGATCGAACGCGTCGATGAGACAGCTGGGGACGACACCAGTAATGACGACTGAGCAGTAACGAAGAGCCCGAACAGCGAGACGACGAGCAACGAGAAATCCGGCGACAGCGACGCGCCGTGACCCTTATTCTCGTCGATCACCAAGAGCGAATATGCACGCTGTCGATGCCACCTCATCGGATCGCGCCCGCGGATTGACCGGGAGCGACGGGGAGGACCGCCCACGGTGATTCCGCTCTATCACGACTTCAGCGACGAGACCGTCCTCGTCTTCGGTGGGGGAACAGTTGGCGCACGCAAAGCCGCGCGATTTGCGAGCGAAAGCCGGGTTGTCGTCGTCAGTCCCGCGTTCGATGACCGGCTGTGTGGCGCTGACGCCCCGGAAATCGACCGGATTCGCGCGGCTCCCTCGCCCGACGCGGTTGGTGGATGGCTCGACCGAATTGACCCGGTGTTGGTCGTCGCCGCGACCGACCGGAGCGACCTCAACGGTACAATCGAGACGGCCGCCCGCGAACGCGGACTCCTCGTCAACCGAACCGACCGGTCCGGCAGCCGCGAGGCCGGCAGCGTCGTCGTGCCCGCGACAATCGAGGAGCCGCCGGTGTCGGTCGCCATCTCGACGGGCGGCCAGAGCCCGGCACTCTCGCGGTATCTCCGCCAGCAACTCGAAACCGAACTGGAGAACGCGGGCGCGATGGCCGAGCTCACCGGAGCGCTCCGCGAGGAGCTCAAAACCGGGCCGGTGTCGGCGGCCGACCGGCGCGAGGCGATCCGGGCGGTCGTCCGCTCGCAGGCGGTTTGGAAGGCTTTACATACGGGAACTGCCAACGGGAGAAAAGAGGCAGAACGCGTTATGACAGAACTGAACATGGCTGACGACGGAGGGGATCGCCGATGATGCACACCGGCGTTCTCACCGCCATTAGCGTCTCCCATGTCACCGCACGCGTTGACGAAATCGAAGCCGCGAGCGCCGCCGAGCCGACCGCCCGGATCGACACGCTCCTCGAGAAAACGGGGGTTGACGAGGCGTTCGTACTGCAGACCTGCAACCGAACCGAGGCGTACGTCGTCACCGACCGCGCCGAACAGGGACGCCACGCGCTCGAATCGGTCGTGACCGGCGTTCGCTCGGGGGCAGTCGTCCGGATGGATCACGAGGAGAGCCTCCGGCATCTGATGGGCGTTGCCGCCGGCCTCGAATCGTTGGTGCTCGGCGAAGACCAGATTATCGGCCAACTCAAAACCGCCTTCGAGACCGCCCGCCGGGTCGGCGGCATCGGCCCGATGCTCGAAGACGCGATCACGAAGGCAATCCACGTCGGCGAGCGCGCGCGAACCGAGACCGAAATCAACGAGGGAATCGTCTCGCTTGGCTCGGCTGCCGTGAGTCTCGCCGAACGGGAACTCGATCTGGT
Source organism: Haloferacaceae archaeon PL-Br10_E2g29 (assembly GCA_001563965.1). Lineage (GTDB taxonomy): Archaea > Halobacteriota > Halobacteria > Halobacteriales > Haloferacaceae > PL-Br10-E2g29. The sequence continues at coordinate 8,973 of LKMS01000044.1, forward strand.
GGACACCACGGCGCTCGTCGTCGGTGCCGGCGAGATGGGGACGCTTGCAGCCCAAGCACTCCAAAGCGCGTTGGTCAAGCGGGTTATTGTGGCCAACCGAACGGTTCCACACGCGGCACACATCGCCGCAACGCTCGACATCGAGGCCAACGCGGTCGGTCTCGACGCCGCAGCGGCGGCCGCCGAAACCGCCGATGTCGTCATTACGGCAACCAGCAGCCCCGATTACATTCTCGATGCCAAGTCGTTGTCGACGGCCGGCGAAACGGTCTGTATCGATCTGGCCCAGCCGCGCGACATCGAGCCCGCCGCTGACGACCTCTCGACGGTCGCGGTGTACGACATCGACGCGCTCGAAACCGTGACTGACGAAACGCACGCCAAACGGGAGGCCGCCGCCCGCGAGGTCGAAGCGATGATCGATGCCGAGTTCGATCGCCTGCTCGCACTGTTCAAGCGAAAGCGCGCCGACGAGGCGATCAGCACGATGTACGAGAGTGCCGAGCGGGTCAAACACCGCGAGGTCGCCACCGCGTGTGCGAAGCTCGAATCCACCGGCGAACTCACCGACGAGCAACGCGAAATCGTCGAATCGCTGGCGGACTCGCTTGTCGGCCAGCTGCTCTCCGCACCGACGAAAAGCCTGCGCGAGGCCGCCGCCGAAGACGACTGGACGACGATTCAGACCGCGATGAGGCTGTTCAATCCGGAGTTCGACGGCACGTTTCCGCCGATCCCGGCCGAGGGCGAACGCGGGGACGACGCGGCGTCTAAACCGAGTCCCGCAGGAGGCCCCCCATCGGGCGATCTTCCACCCTCGATTCCCGAATCACTCGACGAACTGCCCGACAGCGTCGGTGCGGGCGACATTCCACCACACGTGCTGAGCCGGCTCACCGACGACTGATCGGCGAGCGAGTCGGATTTTTTGATCGGCAGAACACACATATGCGGCGCGTGCGTACCAGCTTCTCAATGGACAGCGCCGACTACGATTTTTGGCTGTTCGATCTCGACGGGACGCTCGTCGACGTCGAGTGGCCCTACATTCGGGCGGTGTTCGACCGCGTTAGCGACGAACTGGGCCGGTCGTTTACCGATCGCGAAGCGACCATCATCTGGCACGGCCTCGGTGACGTCCGTGATCGGATTCTCCGCTCACTCGACATCGAGCCCGCGACGTTTTGGGCGGCGTTTCACGAGATCGAACAGCCCGCCGAGCGCGC
>LKMS01000045.1 GCA_001563965.1 Haloferacaceae archaeon PL-Br10_E2g29
CGGTCGGAGGTGCATATGGATCCCAGCGACATTCGTCGCACGCTCGATCCGGGCGGGTTGGCCTCGCTGGGCTACGCCGAAATCGACCTCGGCGACGACTCGGCGGGGCTCATTGCGTGGCTCCGCAGCCTCTTTGCCGCCGACGAAGACGAGGACGACTCGCCCGTCGATGCGGCGACAATCAAGCGACTGGTCAGCCGAACGGTCGAATCGAAACTCACGCTCCCGTGTGCCGTGTCGAGCGCGGATCGCGTCTTGTTAATCCTCTCGGGACCGCCCGAAGAACTCTCACGGAAAGGGTTCGAAACCGGCCGCCATCTACTCGAATCCGAGGCCGACACGGTCGACGTGCTCGCAGGTGATGAGCCGATTCCGCATGCGACCCAGATCACCGCAACCGTGTTGCTCTCGAACGTCACCGAGGTGCCACGGCTTGCGGCGATTCAAGACCGTGCAGTAGGGTTGTTGGCTGGTGACTCCACGGGCGAAAAACCGGAGAAGTTTGCTCGCGAGACCACGGATTCTGCCGATCGGTTCGATGACGACACGGTCAGTCACTCTTCAAACCAGTCGTAACGAACTCCCTGCTGGTCGTAACGGTACTGTTTCGCTCGCATCGTTGTGATCGCTGTTTCGGTGCCGTCGGGGCAGTTGTTCCGTCTTTACTCGTTTTTAGCGTCGTCGGTAGCCTGCTCGGCCTCAGCGGTCGCCTCGGGTCGCAGCCCGTAAAATCCGGGATCCTCATCCGTTGGTGGCTCGGCAATCGCCAGCTGTTCGCTATTGTGCATGATCCACGGAATCGCCCAGTCGAGGAGAATATCCTCGATTCCCTCGTCGATTTCGGCATCGACTTCGAGGCCCTGAAGCAGGCGCGCAATTTCGTACACCGAGTACATTTTGTCGTCGTCGAGCAGCTCCTGTGGCGTGTAGAACTCACACGGATAGAGTTCGGCAAAATCGCGTTTTTGTCGTGGCATACGCGGTGTACGACGTGTAGACCCGAAAACAATGCGGATTTGCGTCGTCGGCGTGTTGAGCTCTCAGCAGTCGCCGGGATTCTGCGCGTCAACAATGCCGTCGCTGACCGGCCAGCGGCAAAAAAATCGAGTGAACTGCCCTTACTCGAACAGCTCGACGGCCTGTTCGTACCGTGCGCTCGGTTCCTCCCAGTCGACGACCTCGAAGAAGGCGTCGATGAAGCCGCCACGGTCGGGGCCGAACTGGTAGTAGTACGAGTGCTCCCAGACGTCGAGTGCGAGAATCGGGTGACCGCCCCAGATTGCGCCCTGGTCGTGTTTGTCAACCACGACGTTGCGAAGCTGGTTCGAAAATGAGTCGTAGACGAGGAGTGCCCAGCCACCGGCGTTTTTGCCCGCGGCTTCGAACTCGCCTTTCCACGCCTCATACGACCCGAAGTCTTCGGCAATGCGGTCGGCGAGCGCACCGGATGGCTCGTCACCGCCCTCGGGCGACATGTTCTGCCAGAAGAGATCGTGCAGAATGTGGCCCGAGGAGTTGTGGGTCACCGAACGCAGCGCACCGCCGCTCGAACCGAACTCACCGCTTTCACGGTTGTCAGCGAGGGTTTCTTCGGCCGAGTTCCAGCCGTTGACGTAGCTCTGATGGTGGGTGTCGTGGTGCCATTTCAGAATCTGCTCGTCAATGTGCGGCTCAAGGGCGTCATAGTCGTACGGCAGTGGGTCTAATTCGTAGCTCATGGGTTTCCTCCATCTACTGATTGGATGTGATTCCTGTTAAAGGTTGAGAAGCACGACGGGGATCGTTCACACACCACTTGCGAAAGGTGATTACATCCCGTTTTGAATGAATAAAATGTAACCGAAAAAAATGTCTTTTTGCGACCGCGCCGGTGGTGATGCCCACCGTCTTTTTTATAGAAGTGGACACACGTATCGTGTATGACAGAAGAACCGAAATCGGCGTCGACGGCGGAACACCGCACGCTGTCGCGACTCGGCCGGGTTGCACTCGGCGTCGGCCTTGCGATGCAGGCGAGCGAGGACTTTCGCGACATGGATGACACCATCGAGTACGCCGAATCGGCGGGCGTTCCCCTGCCCGACCTCGCCGCTCCGTTTGCATCCGGCATGATGCTCACTGCGGGTCTCGGCATTGCGCTCTGGCGACTCCCACGCGTGGCGACCGGCGCGGCGGCCTCGTTCCTCATCGTCGTCACCGCGACCATGCACGACTTCTGGAACGCCGATCCCGACGACGCCTCCGGCGAACGGCTGGCATTCTTTGGCAACCTCGCGATGCTCGGTGGCGTGTTGGTGTTTCTGCGACGGGCGTACAAGCGCTAAACTTTGCGGGCCAACACACGTCGCTCAGTCGTTCCGAACAGCCTCGTAACTTCAGTCGCCTCTGGCGGCCTCAAACATCGCGAGCGCCTGTTCGCGGCGCTCGCTGTGGTCGACAATCGGGTCGGGGTAGTCGGGAGCCGACCGGCGGCGCTGGGTCAGCGAGGCTTCGTGCCAGTTGTGAATAATGTCTGGGTCGGCGTCGCGGAGCTCCGGGACGTACTGTTTGATGTAGGTCGCGTCGGCGTCGTAGCGTTCGCCCTGGGTCATCGGGTTGAAAATCCGGAAGTACGGCTGGGCGTCGGTGCCCGTTGAGGCGGCCCACTGCCAGCCGCCGTTGTCGTTGGCCGTGTCGTGGTCGACGAGCATTCGTCGGAACCAGTCATAGCCCTCCCGCCAGTCGGTGAGCAAATCCTTGGTGAGAAACGAGGCGACGATCATCCGCACCCGGTTGTGCATGTACCCCTCGGCGCGGAGTTGGCGCATGCCGGCATCGACGATCGGATAGCCGGTTTCGCCGGTTTTCCACGCTTCCACCAGTTCGGGATCGTTTTCCCACTCGATTTCGTTCTCGTATGTTTTGTAGTTCTCGTTGACGACGTGTGGGTGAAACCACAACACGTGGGTGTAAAACTCCCGCCAAGCAAGCTGTGATTGGAACTCCTCGATTTCTTCAGTTTGGGTCTCGCTCGCATCTTGTTTGGCGTTCTCGCTGGCCCAGTACACCTCGCGAATCCCGATCGTCCCGTATTTGAGATCCGCCGAGAGCCGCGAGGTCGACTCCCGTTTTGGATAGTCCCGATCCGACTCGTAGCGGTAGATGCCGTCGTTACAGAACTCGCTGAGTCGCTCGCGGGCCGCCGCGGATCCCGCCGGCTGCAACGCGGCTTCGGGCTCGTCGAACCCCAACTTTTCGATGGTGGGAAGTGTGCCAGCGTCGACGCCGGCTGTCTCGCTGTCGACGAGCTGGGCCGACTCGGGTGCGGGATACGGGTCGTTTTTTCCGCGGTCATGCCATTTTCGCCCGAAGTAGGTGAACACCGAGTAGGGGTCACCCGCGTTGGTCGTGATCGACCCGGGTTCGTGACAGATCGCATCATGAAACGACTCGCGGGCGATGTCGCGTTCGGCGAGCGCCCGACGGACAGCCGCGTCGCGCTCGCGGGCGAGTCCCGAGTAGTCCGTGTTCCAGCCGACGCGGTCGGCATCGATGGCCGCAGCCACCTGCGGAATGATTGCTTGGGGGTCGCCGTGGCGGATCAGGAGATCGCCACCGCGGTCGCGGTACCACGTTCGCAGCGCTCGCACTGCCTCTAACAAAAATGCAACGCGGGGCGAACTGGCGTGTTCGAGCACTGCTGGGTCGAAGACGAACACCGCCACCACGCCGTCGTCAGCGTGTGTGGTTTCGGCGGCCGCCGCGGCCAGCGCCCGGTTGTCCGCGCCACGAAGATCACGCCGGTGCCAGTGAAGCTGCATACATCCTTCACGGGCCGGTTCGTAAGGAAAGTTGTGGCGTCCGGATGATGGCTCACACTCACGGCTTGGTGTCTCACCGTGAGCCAACCACCAGCAAATCGCGAAAACACCCAACACAGCAGACCAACGGAAACACAGCAGACCAACGGCAACAAACGCGTTCGCGTACACAGTAGAGTTTTTATGCCACTCTGGAAACACGGTGTATGGACCTCCAAAATCCGATCGTTCGCTGGGGCATTGGCCTCTGGGGCGGACTCACGATTGCCGCAGTAGCCCTCCTGTTTCTCGACGGAACTGTTCAACTCATCGCGCTTGGCATTGCGGTCGTTGACATCGCCGTCACCCCACTGATTCTGAAGGTGGCGGCAGAAAACTAGTCGTAACGGCCGAATCCGCGTGGTGTTTGCACGCCTTATTTCGTCGACAGCGCGAGAAGATTCGTCGACAACGACTCCCTTCGGCCGGCAAGCGCGTCGAACCGCTCGCCGCGACGTTTTTCGAGCCAGAAAAGGAGGTGTTCGGCCCAGCGGAGTTTGCGTGCCTTCATCGGATCGACCGTGGGATCGTCAAAGTTCCACCCCGAAAACCGGAGGGTCGACGCCCCAAGCGCGTCGGCGAGAAACGCCGCGCGGTCGCCATCGGTGAAGCCGCCGTAGTTGGCGACCGGCCCGCGGGGAGCGGCTTGCGTTGTCACCAGCGTTGCACCGAGATCGAACTGTGGCAACCACTCGCGCACCACGGGAATGTTGTCGCCGTGGACGTGGGCGACGACGGGGATGCCACGCGAGGTGAGTTCACAGGCTGTCTCGACGTTTTTGTCGAGATCAGTCACCATGCAGTCAACATCGATTCCATGGTCGGCCAGCACGTCGGCGGCGGTTGAGGCGGCGATGACGACGTCATTCTCATCGATCGCGGCCGACTCCAGCTCCGCCGACAGCGACGGGGCCGCGCCAACGACGCGAACCGTCTCGGTTTCAATCTGTGACGTGAGGTCGACTCGTTCGGCCAGGTCGATAGCGGCAGTTACGCCAGTGGCGGTGGGGGTGTTGCTGTCGGTGGCGATGAATTCGTCAGGATCCGAAGCTGTGCCGCGCTGGTCGGCGAGTATCTCTGCTGCACAGTCGCGAGCGTGTTCGTCAGCCGCGCGGTCGTAACCGAAATCGGCGAGAATCGCCTCGTAGATCGGTTCCCATTCGGCAAACCGTAGCGGTGTCGTCATGGCACTTACTCGCCAGCCGCCGCAAAGCGATCGGCGAGGAAGTCCGCGTCGACAGCGGATTCGGTGTACAGTCGATCGGCCATCGCTTGGAAGCCGGCGCGCGTTGCACTTACCAACAGATGGCCCGTGTCGGTTCCCTCGACACACGAACCAGCGGCGGCTTCACTCGCCGTGTTCAGCGCGCGAGCCGTCTCAACGTCGACCCCGCGGAGCTCGAACGTCCGGGCGACAGCGTGGTCGGCGGTGGCCGACCCATCCGCGTTATTTTCGGCACTTACGATCCGGTCGACGTGCCGGCGAGCCTCGCGAGCGGTCGTGATGTCGAGTTCTTCGATGGTGAGGTCGTCATCGGTCTCGCGGATTCGTGCGCGCGAAAACTCGTGGCCAATGAGCGTGGCGTCGCGGGTTTCGGCCACGTCGTGCGTCCGGATCACGTGGGCGCCGCGCTCGACCGCCATCGCGGTCGCCGCAAGCGAAACCGGGAGTGCGCCGTCGGTGTCGCGGCCTGCGACCGAGCGCAAGAAGTTTTTCCGGTTGATCGAGACGAGAATCGGCTGGCCGTAGCCACGAAACTCCCGCAGTCGGTGAAAGGTTTCGCGGTCATCTGCGAGCGTTTTGTCCTCGCTCCAGCCGCCGAAGGCGGGGTCGACGATCGTTTTGTCAGTCAGCCCGTTTCGCGCGAGTGCATCGTAAATTTCATCGACATCTTCGATCGCACCGGGGCGTTCGAGATCCGGCGGCGACGCCATTTTGGCCACCGCCACGTCGTGTTCTTGACACACTTCCGGCATTTTCGGATCAGCAAACCCGCAGATATCGTTGACCATGTCGAAGCCGCCCGCGATGGCCGCTTCGGCGACCTCGTGGTACCGGGTTTCGATCGAAAACACCGCGTCGCCGGAGACGCTTGCGATGGTGTCGAGCGCCACATCGAGGCGGGCGAGTTCCTCCCCGGCCGATAACACCGCAAACCGTTTGTTTGCCGATTCGAGGCCGACGTCGACGATGTCCGCACCCTCGTCGATGAGTTCGCGGTCGACATATTCGGCCGCCTCACCGGGACTGTTGAACACGCTCGGTTTGTACGGCGACTCCGAACTCACGTTCAACACGCCCATGATTCGCGGCGGGTGATCGTCGCCAATCGGCAGGCCGGCCGCATCGACAGTTCGCATACGTGTTGTTGACCGCAGACGGTGATAGTGACCGCGGTCTTTCCGCCACCGATAGAGATTTATAAGCGGTGTATCGCCCCGGCTGCCGGCCGAGCCAGTCAGTTTTTATTATCGGGGCCGGTAGGTCGGCTATGGGAAAAGTCAGCGTCGGGCTTCGCGGCTGGCGGTTCGACGAACAGGAAATTTTCACTGACGACGAGCAGTTCAAACCGCTCGACGAGATTCCAGCCGACCCGCGACAGCGACTTCTTCGCCTTTTGAGTTTGGTCGACAAGCCGTGTGACTGCTGTTACATTATTCACGGTGCCGAAAACAAACAGCAGTGCAACCGTGCGCGGGCGGTCTACGGCGAGGCGCTCGACGAGGTGCTGCTCTGTGACGACCACGAGACCGATTTTATTTACTGGTACCAACACGCCGGCGGCAGCGACCTCCGTGGCTCGGCACATTTCTCCGACCAGTTCCACGAATGGTTCGCGTCGGGAAAGCGTGCGCCCGACTCGTTTGGACGGATCGAACACGTCGAAACCGACCCCGAGGCGCTGCCGGAGCTGCCGAGTCCCGACGAAATCCAAGCCCGTTTTGAGGCGACCTACGAGCCCCGAACAATCGACCTCCGCGACTACATGGAAACCCCCGAGAACGCGTCGCTTTCGCCGGCCGACCGGTTCGACGACGAGGAACTCGCTGAACTGGAAACCAGCTATCCGACCGACGAATGAGTCCGTCATCTTCGAACCACCGTTCGCGCCCCGTTGTCGTCGTTGTCGACGCCGAAACCCCCGGAAACGTCGGCACCATCGCGCGAGCAATGAAGAATTTCGGCCTCTCGGAGCTCAAGCTCGTCAATCCGCCCGCACTCGACCCTGACGGCGAGGCGTATGGTTTTGCGGGTCACGCCCGCGAGGACGTTCTACCGAACGCCGAAGAAGTGACCTTCGACGAAATCATCGAAACCTATCACACCGTCGGCTGCACGGCGATCACCGGCGAGGACAGTCGTCGACACCGCCGGTTTCCGTTCAAAACACCCGCCCAACTCCGCGAGTCGCTGTCGACGGTCGACACGCAAACGGCCCTCGTCTTTGGTCGCGAAGGTCGTGGGCTCCACAACCGTGAAATCGAGCAGCTCGACGAAATCTGCTCGATTCCCGCCAGCAGCGAGTACCCCGTGTTGAATCTCGGCCAGGCCGCCACGATCATGTTCTATGAGCTTCGCGAGTTGACGGTCGACGAAACCCAACTGCCCACCGTCGGTCACTTCCGGGCCGACGAACCCGACATCGAGCGGTTGTACGCGTACGTCTCGGGCTTTCTTGTGGCCCAACAGTACAATGACCGCAAGCGGGCGAAAACCGAGCGGCTCGTGCGTCGACTGGTTGGCCGCGCACACCCGACCGACCGCGAGGTTCACACGCTGATGGGCGTGTTTCGGCGGGCGACCGCCCAACTGGAGCATCGCCGCGAACTGCTCGATCGCTACGATGAGCCCGATACGCTCGACGGCCCGGCGGAGTGACAATGCCGCTGCGCTCGCTTGTGTCGCGACTCATGGCCGAGGCGGAACGGGCCAACGAGCGCCGTATGCTCGTGCTTGCAGGCGATCGAGACCGCGGCTTCGACGCAGCGTACGATGTCATTGAGCAGGTCGCCGATCCGCCGCCGACGGGTTCGGTCGAGGGCGTGACCTTGGTGACGGCGCGCAAGGGATTCCGCTACACTCGCGTTGCGCCCGCACAGGCCGACAAACTGCTGGGGACGACCCAGCAGACCCTCGTTCTCGACTGCCATGAGGCGTTTTCGGCGAACTCGCTCGGTGCGGTGACCGGCGTCGTCGACGGCGGCGGCCTGTTGGTTCTGTTGACGCCGCCACTCGACCAGTTTCCCACCGCATTTTCTGCCCTCGTCGACCGTGTGTTGGTGCCACCGTATGCCGCAGTAGATGTCGGCAATCGGTTTCGCAAACGGTTGGCAACGACGCTCGAAACCCATCCAGGCATCGCCATTGTCGACTGTTCGAACTCGGAACTGCAGGTCGTTCGCAATGGGCTCACTGATCCACAGTCAGCCGTGTCGAAGTCGGCGTCCCACAATCAGGATGCGGCGCAGCCGACACACAATCTCATCAAATACAGTCAAAGCCCGTTTCCCGACGCGGCATTCGAAGCCTGTCTGACCGGTGATCAGGCGCGGGCGGTCGACCGGCTGTCGCGACTCGCCGCCCCGGGTAACGCGGTCGTCGTCGACGCCGACCGCGGCCGGGGAAAATCGAGTGCCGCCGGGCTCGCTGCGGGGGCGCTGGCGGCCAGCGGCCGCGACGTGCTCGTGACGGCACCCGCTGTCGACAACGCGCGGGAGCTGCTTGAGCGAGCGACCGAACTGCTCGTGAAACTCGACGCAGTTGCTGACGACACCAGCCCCGTTGACAGCGTTGCCGACGTCGATGCCAATGACTCTGCTGCCGACGGGCTCTCCACGTCGGCTGCGACTGGTGACCCGATTTCGACGACGACTGGCGGCCGACTCAGGTTTCTCTCGCCGGCCGACGCCGCGGCCGACGCCGACACCGTCGATGTCCTGATTGTCGACGAGGCGGCGGCGATTTCGGTCTGGTTGCTGACGCGTTTTCTCGATGCAGCCGCCGTTGCATGCTGCACGACAGTCCACGGCTACGAGGGAACGGGACGCGGCTTCACCGTCCGGTTTCGCGACCGCCTCACCGCGTCTGCACACCGCGTAACCGACGTGAGCATGGACGAACCGATCCGCTACGCCCGCGGCGACCCGATTGAGTCGTGGCTGTTTCGCACACTTTGTCTCGACGCCGCCCCGCCTGCCTCACAACTCGTCGATGCGGCAACACCCGAAACCGTTCGCCATCAACGGCTCGACCGCGACGCGCTCGCGACCGATGAACCGCTGCTTCGGTCCGTGTTCGGCCTGCTCGTTTCGGCACACTACAAAACCGAGCCGACGGATCTGCTCCGCCTGCTCGATGCGCCAAACGTCGCGGTCTGCGTGCTGACCCACGACGGGCACGTTGTCTCGGTCGCGCTACTTGCCCGAGAGGGCGGACTTGACCGCGATACACGGCGGCAAATCTACCGTGGCGGGCGCGTACGCGGCAACATGCTCCCCGACGTGCTGACCAGCCAACTCCGCGACCCTGACGCGGCCGAGCCGGAGGGCTACCGCATCATGCGCATTGCGACGCACCACGCCGCCCGGTCGCGGGGACTCGGCTCGCACTTGCTCTCCTGTTGTCACCGTGCGTTCGGCACCGATGTCGACTGGTTCGGTGTCGGCTACGGCGCAACGCCCGAACTGCTCGATTTCTGGCGCGACAATGCGTATCGGACGGTTCATCTGTCGACGACACGCAACGACACGAGCGGTGAGCATTCAGCGCTCATGCTGCGGCCCTGTTCGCAAGTTGGTCGAAGGCTTACCGACCGTCACGTCGGCTGGTTTCGCGACCGCGTCGGCGGCGTACTGGCCGACGCGCTGTCGTCGCTCGATGCGGATGTCGTCCGCGGGGCGTTACGGGCCGCGCAGTCGTCGGGAACTGACTCAACCGGTCTTGCCATCACGTTGCTCACCGAACGCGACTGGCGGCTGCTTGCGGGCGTCGGCTACGGGCCGGGAACCTACGAAACCTCGCCCGGCGTGTTTCGAACGTTGGCGCTCGCACACCTGTTCGACCCGCGAGCCTCGCTGTCTGCCCGGCAGGAACGGCTGCTCGTCCGGAAAGTGCTCCAGTGTGAGTCATGGGAGTCGGTCGCGATGGGATTGGACTATCCATCGACCAGCCAGTGTATGCGGGAGTTCGGCACAATCGCGAGACGATTTTGTGAGCGCGTCGGCGACCCAGCAGGCATCGTCGCCGACGAGAAACGCCGCTACGATGTCGGCGATCAAGCGTGAATTTTTCGTCTCCTGA
>LKMS01000046.1 GCA_001563965.1 Haloferacaceae archaeon PL-Br10_E2g29
ACAACTCATAGAAATGTGAAAAATTGGAATACTCACTTGTATGTTGAGTGGGCACTCACTTCCGACTGTGGACAGATATGCACACGAACTTTTTGTTCGATACACTGTTCAGTATCTAAACAGGTATGGTTCTCAAAGAACGCGAGGTCTTAATGGCTTGAGCGCTGTCTGTTCCTATGGAACGTGCGTCGCTTCCGGACGGCTGGCGGGTATGGAACGAAGAGCCCGACGGTCGAGTGATTCTCGTGTACCGTCCCGACGTGTTCAACTCACAGGATTTTCCGGCAGTCTGTCTGCCGACGCTGTACGTCACAAACGGGTCGCCGCGACGCCGACCCGGATCGGGGGCAGTCGAGACCGACCAGTGGCATGTCAAGCTTTTTTTCGAGCCGGAAATCGAAGCCGAAAGCGAGCGCTACGACAGTCGCGAGGACGCACTCGCAGGGGCTGTTGGCTGTGCGGAACGCTTTGTCGACGGCGACGTCGCGTATCGCGAACTGTACCAGGTGCCGCGGCCCGACTATTTCAACGAACTTGACCGCCTCCTTGATATCGACGACGACTAATTTCACGAGTTATCGACGATACTGAACCGTACATCCACGCTCACGAGTCACGTGTAGACCGCCGCCGTGAGGGGAACGGTCATCTATCTGGAAGCACAACTAAACGGCATGACTACTGTGACACTCATTGGCGACCGACTCGCAGTGGAGGGTCGCGAGTTCGTCTATGGTGGCGAAGCCGCTGGCTGTGCGGGCTGTCCCTACCGCAGTCAGTGTCTCAACCTCACCGAGGGGCACCGCTACCGCGTTACCGGCGTTCGCGACAACGCTCAACTGCTCGACTGCGCCATGCATGACAAGGGTGTTCGCGCGGTCGAAGTCGAACCCGCAGCCGTCTCCGCAAATGTCGCCTCCCGCGGTGCCTACGCTGGGAGCAAGGCCTCGCTCGAAGGGCCCTGTCCGCACACCGACTGTCCGAGCCACGAGTACTGTATTCCTGAGGGGGCCACGTTTGATGAGGAGTATCGCATCCGCTCGGTTGTTGGCGACCCACCGCACGACCACTGCCTGCTTGACCGATCGCTCACGCTTGTCGAACTCGAACCGACCGACTGAGCATCGGTCGGCAGCCCTCTCCGTACACCGATTGTCCCCGTATCTGCGAGTCACGCTCAGTCGAGTGTCGCAGCGTAAGCATAGTCCGTGTCGTAGGCGGGTGGCCTCTCGTCATCGAGCGTCACCTGCCAGTCGTCGACGAGACCTGGGTCGCTGCGAGCGTCTCGAATTGTGGCACGAATTTCGGCGACGCCGACGCCGTAAAAATCGTCTGGCACACCGTGGAGATACTGTATCGCCGTTCGAAACAACGACCGCATTCCCGTATCATCCTCGAAGTCGGCGTGTTTGTACGCACCGGCGGCGACCTGCACCATGCCGTGGAGAAAGGCGCTCTCTGTGCTCCCGCTCCCGTAGTTATACCACTCGTCCTCGAAGCAATCGTGCGATTCGTGGTATGCGCCGTCGTTGAATAGCCGGACGCCGTGTTCGACCGCTCGCCGAAGCGTCGCGTGCTCCCACCGCCGCTCGGCCGACTGCCATCCACTGGGGTTCCCGAGTGGCGGGGCAACAGACGGGTCGGTGGTGTGGTCGTCCATACTGAACGATGTCGCTGTCCGCACAAAGTTCTGCGCGTTGGTCGGCGTGTTGATGTGATTGAATGTCGTTGCAATCGCGTTACTCAACAAGCGATTACTCGGTTGGTGAGTGATACACTCACTCCCCAGATTCTCCTGTCGGGTCAACAGTCAAAGAATTTATTATGATTGTGTAACATTCCGGAGTATGGCAACTGAACTACAAACCGCGCAGGGAGATACGACTCTTGCCGCACTGGCACACGCATCAGCACTCGTCGCCTCGTTTCTCGGACCAATTCTGTTTTTGGTTCTTGCGGACGACGATGACGAACTCGTCAAGCAGAACGCAAAAAATGCGCTCAACTTCCAGATCATCATTTTCATTCTCCTCACGATTTCAGGAATTTTAACGATCGTGCTCATCGGGTTGTTGCTCCTCCCGATCGTCCTCTTGATCGACCTCATCCTCGTGATCATCGCGACGTTGAAGGCCAAAGACGGGGAAATATACAAATACCCGTACACGCCCAGCATCATCTGAAACGACGGCCGTCGGCGATCGGACACCGAGACTCACTTCATTTTCACATATCACCTGTTGAGTGACATCGCTCTCGGGAGCACTGGAAGAACAAAAAGCCGACCGCGATGGACCGTATAATGTTTATAACCGGGTTGGCTACGTGTAACTGCACACCACCGTGCGAGGGTAGCCAAGCCCGGAAACGGCGACGGACTCAAGATCCGTTCCTGTAGAGGTCCGTGGGTTCAAATCCCTCCCCTCGCATGAACGCGTCCACAACGCGTGAGTGCAGAAGACGCTCTCGGAGCGCTCTTCCCTCGCAAAACTCGTTTCACTATTTTCACCGAGCGCCAGCGCTCCCCACAGCGATCCACTCAGAGCTGTTCGTACTGCTGTTCAAACGTTCGCAACGTCGCTGCGAGCACACCAAGTGTAATCGGGCCAACGAACAGCCCGGTGAAACCAATGGTGTAGACGCCGCCGAACACACCAACGAGAATCACGCCCGGATTGAGATGCGCCTGCTGGTCGATCACGATCGGGCGAGCGTAGTTGTCGACCATGCTGACGACGGCGATTCCGTAGATTGCCAAAAACACGCCTGCGGTGACGTCACCAAGCGCAATGAGATACAGCGCCGCAGGCCCCCAGACGAGAAACGCACCGATCAGTGGAAGCAGCGCGAGAACTGCCATCACGAACGTCCAGAACACGACGTTTGGAATGCCGGCAACCCACAGCCCAACGCCCGCGATTACCGCTTGGAGCAACGCCACCGAGATATGACCGATAACGACACCCCACGTCATTCGATCAATTTGGTCGAACAGCTCGCTGGTTACCGCCGCCGGCAACGGCACCAACTGGTGAGCCCATGCGACGAACTCTTCGCCCTCTCTGAGCAGATAGTAGACGAGAAACAACACGAGTGCAAGCCCCAATGAGAACTGGAGGCCCGCAGTTGCGATGTTCGTGACGCTCCCAAACAGAACCTCAATTAGTGACTCGACAAACAGTTCGAACTGAAAAGCGAGGTCGACTTCGACCCCAGTGAGATCGAGAATCTGTGCCTCGATTTCGGGGATATCCAGGGCGGTCTCGCCGCGTGCGATCTGCTGGAGGTCGCGAACGAACGACTGAATGATGTACCACAGCGGAACCAACACGACAATGCCGGAGGCGGCAAGCAAGGCAATTGGTGACACAAACTCACCGAGATGTGGCTCCAATCGGCGATGAAATGGGTACAGAATGTAGGCAAGCAGGAGTGCACCGAAAACGTACTCGATAAACGGGAGAACAATCAGGACTGAGAGGGCTGCGGCCACCGCTATTGCGAGCACGAGAAACGCCTGTGACCGGTTCATATTGCACTGCTTGGCAGGCAGCGTGATAAGTACGGCTGCTTGTGGTTGACACTAGTCCTCTGCGGCCGAAACAACCGTGTTAAATCGCGCTAGGCCGTCGTCGAACGGGCGTTTTGAAGTCGTTTTTCTGCCTCGTCGCGGTCTTCCGGATAGCCGACGTCGATTCGCCACCCGTCGATCTGAATGGCGTCGATGGTACGGCCGCTGCGAATCAACAGATCAATTGCTTCGCTGATCTCGTACTCGCCGCGGTTCGAGGGCTGAACAAGCTGACAGGCGTGGAAAATCTCCGGCGTGAAAGTGTAAAAGCCGGTCATCACCAGATTCGAGTTCGGCTCTTCAGGTTTTTCGACGACGTCGGTTATTTCGCCGTATGCGTTGGTTTCACAGACACCGTAGCGACCCGCGTCCTCCCACGGAACTTCCTCAACGAGGAACGCGGCGTCCGCACGATCTTCTCGTTGCCGGCGAACGACGTCCTGTAGATTGGCGTTGAAGATGTTGTCGCCGAGCATCAACATGAAATCGTCGTCGATGTACTCCTCGACGGTCAACAGCGCATGGGCGAGTCCACTCTGTTCGCGTTGGTGAGCGTAGGTGATCGGCACACCCTCGAACTCGTCGCCGTAGTGCTCGATGATGACCTCTTTCATGTAGCCAACGACGACGAAAAACTCGTCTGCACCGAGTTCGGCGAGCTGTTCGAAACAGTGTGTGAGCAGCGGCTTGTCGTCAACTTCGACCATTCCTTTTGGTTTATTGTCTGTCAGTGGCCGGAGTCGGGTTCCCTTGCCGGCAGCGAGTACGACTGCGTTCATAGATGGTGACAGTTCGGCCGTCGATAAATAGTTTCATACCCGCGCTATTTTGATCGGATTGTCGGACTGCCCCCACCTGGCTACAGTCTCCACAACAGTCAAATCAATCGCCCGGTTCGGTTCGCGTATGCACCTCAGTGTTGTCGGCAGCGGCTACGTCGGGACGACAATCGCGGCCTGTTTTGCCAGCCTCGGCCACGACGTGACCGCGATCGATATCGACGAGACGGTCGTTTCGCGGCTCAACAACGGTGAGGCCTCGATTCATGAGCCTGGACTCGACGACCTGCTTGCCGAACACGCTGGGGGCCGACTCGTTGCGACGACCGACTATGACGCGATCGCTGACACCGACGTGACGTTTCTCGCGCTGCCGACGCCCGCCCGTGAGGACGGCAGCATTGACCTCTCGATTATTCTCAATGCGGCCGAGGCGGTCGGCGACGCACTCGCAACCAAGTCCGACCGGCACCTCGTTGTCGTCAAAAGTACCGTGACACCCGGATCGACTGACCGCGAAATCGGCCCTACCCTCCGAGCGGCCGCCGGCGACGACACGGGGCGAATCGGACTCGCAATGAACCCTGAATTCCTCCGCGAGGGAAGCGCTGTGTCGGATTTTCTCGATCCTGATAAACTCGTCTTGGGAACCGAGGCCGATGACCCGTGGACGGCCGACACGCTTCGCGCGGTGTTCGAGCCACTGATTGGATCTACTGGCGTGCCGGTCATCGAAACAACCCTCCGCGCTGCCGAGATGATCAAGTACGCCAACAACGCGTTTCTGGCGACCAAAATCAGCCTGATCAACGAACTGGGAAACATCTGTAAGGCCTACGGCGTCGACGCCTACGAGGTCGCCGACGCGATCGCGCTCGACGACCGAATCGGTGAGCAGTTTCTTCGCAGTGGTGTCGGTTGGGGCGGGTCGTGTTTCCCAAAAGACGTTGCGGCGATCATCGCCGCAGCCCGTGAAACAGGGTACGAGCCTTCGTTGTTGTCGGCAGCCGTCGACGTCAACGACCGACAGCCCGAACGGATGCTCGAACTTCTCTCGAAACATGTGGATCCCGCCGGCAAGCGAATCGCGGTGCTCGGCCTCGCGTTCAAACCCGGCACCGACGACATCCGCAACTCGCGAGCGATTCCACTCATTGCGTCGTTGCTTGACCGCGGGGCGGCCGTCGCCGCATATGACCCGGTTGCAGCCAACGCCATGGCCGAACGGTTTGCGACCGTGGAGTACGCTGACTCGCCGGCAGACGCGCTCGCCAACGCCCACGGCGCACTCGTCGTCACCGACTGGCCCGAATTCGCCGACCTCGATTCCGAGTTCGACGCGATGACAACCCCTGTCGTCGTCGACGGTCGGCGGATTATTTCGCGTCGCGACGGGCTGACGTATGAAGGGCTGACGTGGTGAGTGGAGCGGTGGCAGGACGGCGTCCCGTTCGACAACAAACACACTTTATACGGTGCCGAAAACAACAACCGGCAATGGGCGAATCCCCGTCGCAACGGGCCGATGATGTGGACGAACAGGTGCTGTCCGCACTCGGTGACGACCCCTCCCGAGCGATTCTCGAAGCCCTATCCGAACCAATGACGGCAAACGAACTCGCAACCGAATGTGATATTCCGCTTTCGACGATGTACCGCAAACTTGAGCGTCTCAGCGAGGCCGGCCTCGTGAGCGAATCGACCGCCATTCGGGCGAGTGGGCAGCACACAACCCGGTACGCGCTCGATTTCACCGAGATCACGGTCTGGTTGACCGATGGCAACCGACTGCAGACAACCGTCGACCGGCCGGAGACGACCGCAACGGCCGACCAGCGGCTCGAAGAACTGTGGACCAAGATTCGGGAGGAAATCTGATGCACCTCGAATCGACAATTGCGCTCGTCATGGGCGCGATTCTCGTGCTCGGTAGTGCAATCACTTATTTCGCGTTCAAAGCCTACCGGCGGACGGGCGATCGCTCGCTTCGCGGGCTCATGGTTGGATTCGGCTTTGTCACCCTCGGTGCGTTGTTCGGCGGAATCGCCCATCAGCTGTTCAACCTGACGCTTGATGTTGGCATCGTGATCAACGCAGTTCTCACCGCTGTCGGCTTTGCCGTCATTACGTACTCGTTGTTTATCGAATAATCCACTCTCCCAGCAAATGACCGATTCACAGACGAATGGCGACGATCGAATTGAAGCAGCTATCGGTGAGACACTGATCGAACGCGACGAGACAGTCGCCGTCGCCGAATCACTGACCGGTGGTCAGGTTGCCTCTCGATTGATCGCGGTTCCGGGTGCGAGCGCCTATGTCGACCGCGCGGTCATCGCCTATTCGAACCAGTCGAAACAGCAGTTGCTCGCGGTTCCGCGCGAGGCACTCGACGCAGACGGCGCGGTCAGCGAGCGGGTGGCGGCCGCGATGGCGCGCGGAATTCGAGATACTGCGGGCACGACATGGGGGGTGTCGACAACGGGAATTGCGGGGCCGACCGGCGGCACCGAAAACAAACCCGTCGGTCTCGTCTACGTCGCCGTTGCCTACGCGGGGCCGTGGGGAAGCGAGCGCTCGTTCGTGCAAACCGAGAGACACGTGTGCGACGGCAGTCGGAACGAAATCACCGAACAGAGTGTGGCCCACGCGTTAGCGTTGCTTGCTGCGACAATCGAGTCAGTCGAATCCTGTTCGGAAAAAGCGGAGGAAGGTCGTCGCGAAAACGACTCAGTTGGTCGAGATGATTTCGACCACTGAACGGTGTTCAAGTGGGTGATCTGCGCCGACCTGCCGGTTCGATCGACAGTCAATGCCATGTAGCAGGCCGTCACCGATATCCGAGTGGAGGAAGTACGCGAAATCCTCGGTTGTCGAGTCCGTGGGGAGGATGAAACAGTCACGAAACACGCCTTTCTCGTCGGATTTCCCGTTGGCACTGCCGGGGAAGACGGCGATACAGCCGATCACGTCAAACAGCGCCGCTTCGATGGCCTGTTGGACGCCGGTGCCGTCGTAGTCGGTGATGAAGTCGCGAATCCGTTCGAGGCCGGCTTCCTGGTTGGTGGAGATCTCACCAACGATGTCGAAATCGCTGTCGCCGGCGGTGTACGAGACGACGCCGGCCTCGTCGGCCTTCTTGAGCGATCGCTCGGCGTGTGCACTCGTGGGAACGAATGTGAGATGGTCGTAGTCGGGGTCGGCAGTGATCTCCTCGAAGTTGGCCTGCGCTTCGGGAGTGTCCATCTTGTTGGCCGCAATCAGCATTGGCTTGGTCCGTTTTC
The DNA here is from genome assembly GCA_001563965.1 of Haloferacaceae archaeon PL-Br10_E2g29. Classification (GTDB taxonomy): domain Archaea; phylum Halobacteriota; class Halobacteria; order Halobacteriales; family Haloferacaceae; genus PL-Br10-E2g29. The sequence continues at coordinate 7,635 of LKMS01000046.1, forward strand.
TGATCTCGCGGGCGAGTGCGGCCCGATCCTCGTCGTCCCACGTTTCGGTGTCGAGTTCGAGCCCCAACAAGAGAATAATCTGTTTGATTTCGTCCTTGTTGGTTTTGAACGCGCTCATCTGCTCGGCGAGGTCGACCTCGATTTGCGCCTCGGTGTTGTTGTACTTCGTTTCGTGTTTGGTGATCCCGGCTTCGAGAATTCCGAGATACCACATATCAAGTTCGGTTTCGAGAAAGTCGATATCGTCGCGCGGATCGTGGTCCTCGGTTGGTTCGCCTTCCATATCGGTTGTTCCCGAAAAGTCGACGATATGGATCAGCACATCGGCCTCGTTGAGGTCGGTCAGAAACTGGTTGCCGAGTCCATTTCCCTCGTGTGCGCCCGGAATCAACCCGGCCACGTCGACGAGTTTGGTCGGTACAAAACGGGTACCGTCGCGACAGACGCCAACGTTCGGCGAACAGGTTTTGTCGAACTCGGGGGCCGCACACTCGACGCGAACGTACGCCTCGCCGATACTGGGGTCGATCGTGGTAAACGGATAGGCACCCTCTGGCACGTCGTTCATCGTCGCCGCATTGAAAAAACTGGATTTACCGACCGACGGCTTGCCCACCAGGCCGATTTTGTAGCTCATTAGTTTCCAAGGGTCGGCCGACGCGCAAAAACTGTTTGACACGAGCTCGCACCGGCGTGTGGTAGCACCACGCATAACCGCTGGCGGCGACCCACAGCGATTTTGCCCCTCCTCATCGAACAACCGGCTATGACCGCTCCCGACCACGGCGGCGAGTCGGCCCCGGCTGACGCCGACCGGTTCGTTGTCGCCATTCACCGAACCGAGTCGGAACTCGAGTTTGTCGTGCGCGTTCCCTCCGATATCGACTCGGGATGGCGAAACCCGACGACATTTCAGCAACTCGTCGAGCAACGAACGTGGGAGCGACTTGAGCAGGAAGCAACGCTGCGAGCGATTGTTGCCAGTACGGAGCCGGGCGAAACCGTCACACTTGGGGCCATCACGCTCACACCGGACGGCACCGTCATCGATCATTCGTTGGCCTCGCCGGTTGAGGGCGACGAGACCTAACTCACGAGAGCGGCTTTTGCCTCGCTGACGACGCACGACCAACGATCTCGCTGCCGGCTCCGCGACACGGCGGCAGGGGTTTTTGTCTCATCGGCGCGTGGTCGTCGTATGCACGCAGCAACCTTTCACGGTCCCGGCGACATCCGGGTTGAATCCGTCTCGAAACCCGAACTCGACTCACCACGCGGAGCCATTGTCCGAGTCACACATACGGCCGTCTGCGGCTCTGATCTGTGGTTTTATCGCGGCCAAAGCGACCGCGACGTGCCCTCGCGCGTCGGTCACGAACCGATGGGAATCGTCGAGGAAGTCGGCGACGACGTGGTTTCGGTCGCACCGGGTGACCGGGTGTTTGCACCGTTCGTCATCAGCTGTGGGCGGTGTGAGTTCTGTCGAAAGGGGCTGCACACGTCGTGTGTCCACGGCGATGGGTGGAACGGCGACAACGGCGGTGCACAGGGCGAGTATGTCCGCTGCCCCGAAGCCGACGGCACGCTTGTTCGCGTTCCGGACCGGTATGCCGACGACGAGGACGTGCTCCGTTCGATTCTGCCACTGACCGACGTGATGGGGACGGGCCACCATGCCGCGCTGCGTGCCGGTGTCGACGCGGGGTCGACCTGTGCGGTAGTTGGCGACGGGGCAGTCGGCCTCTGTGGTGTGCTTGCCGCCCGCCGACTCGGTGCGGAGCAGATTATCGCAGTCGGCCACCACGAGGACCGACTGGCAATCGCTGAGGAGTTCGGTGCAACCGATCTCGTCAGCGAGCGTGGGGAGGCTGCGGTCGAACGCGTCAACTCGCTCACGAACGGCGGAGTTAACCACGTGTTGGAGTGTGTTGGTGCCACGTCGTCGATGGAAACGGCCGTTGAAATCTGTCGACCCGGCGGAACGGTCGGCTACGTCGGCGTGCCCCACGGGATGGGCGACGGGCTTGATCTGACACCGTTTTTCCGTCGAAATATTACGATCCGTGGTGGGGTTGCGCCGGTACGCGCCTACGCTGAGGAGCTCTTGGCCGACGTGTTGCAGGGAACGCTCGATCCGTCGCCGATTTTTACGAAAACCGTCGATCTCGACGGTGTCCCTGCAGGGTATGCGGCGATGGATGAGCGCGAGGCGATCAAGGTGTTAGTCCGGATCTCTTCCTAACGGTACGGGCCGAAACAGGTGTCTTCGCTGCGAGCGTACGGCTGCGACAGCAGCCGCTCGCGAGCAACCGGCGGGACGTTGCTGTCGCTGTCGCTGACTACGTTATAACTGTGCTGTGTTGTGGCGGGACGTTGCGGTAGCTGTACTGTGTTGCGGTCGCTGTGCTGTGCTGCAACCACGGGGCGGTATCTCACTCGCCCTGTGGCTGTCGCTCGCT
>LKMS01000047.1 GCA_001563965.1 Haloferacaceae archaeon PL-Br10_E2g29
ACCAGCCGCACCGACGACGCGGCAAACGACTGGCCGCCTTCGTGTGATAGCGTGACCGTTTCGGCCCCCGTGTCGAACGCAAACGAGATTTTCGCGCTGGGGGCGGGCTCGCTGCTCACGATGACAACCCCAAAAACGACCTGTGCGACGATTCCCGCGAGCAGCACGGTCAGCGCAACCAACAACAGCACCCCGAGCGCGTAGGTCATCGTCCACCCCTCCTGTCGGCCGGACTCCCCCGTCATGCCGCCTCACTGCGCCATTGACTCGCCCAATCCTGACTCACTGCTGTTCGGTAGATAGCCATGGGCGATGTGTATATACTCACCGCCCTGTGGGATCGCTTTCGCCCGATGCCACGTGCTTTTTCCAAACCGCACCGGCTCGCGAATCGAATCGCTCGAAGCAATTATATCGGCGGCGACGAGTGTGAAAAAGGCACCCTGTTGGCGCGCCGCGCCGACACCCCAACAGACCACCGCCACATCCGCCATGACCGACACCACCGTATCCCACGACGTCGCTGTAGCAGAGATTTTTGACAGACTCGCCGCGCTCGCCCCCGAGATTCGCGCCTCACTTCCGGGTCGCCGCCACAAAAGCAGCGAAGTCAACCCGAGCGGCGAGGAGCAACTGGCCGCCGACGCCCACGCCGATGTCCTGCTCGAAGAGGCGCTCAGCGACATCGACGCGATCGGCCAGTACGGCAGCGAGGAACAGGCCGGTCCGATCGACGTCGGTGACGGCCCGCTCTCGGTCGCGCTCGATCCGCTCGACGGCTCCTCGAACGTTCCGTCGAACAGCCCGGTCGGCACCATCATCGCCGTGTTCGAGGGTGAACTTCCTGGCCACGGCAAAGACCTCGTCGCTGCCGCGTACGTGCTGTTCGGCCCGATTATGACGATGGTGACCGCCCATGAGGGTCGGGTGGCCGAATCGGTCGTCGAATCCGGCGAGCGCGACGTGATTACTGACGACCTTTCGCTGCCCGACGAGCCGGTCGTCTACGGAACGGGCGGTCGCCACCCCGACTGGACGAAGGGGTTCACCCGCTTTGTCCAAGAGCTCGAAGACGAGTTCAAACTCCGCTACGGTGGCTCAATGGCCGCCGACATCAACCAGGTGCTCACCTACGGCGGGATCTTCTCGTATCCCGCGCTCGAATCGGATCCACACGGCAAGCTGCGGCTGCAGTTCGAGGCGCTCCCGATGGCGTACATCATCGAATCGGCCGGCGGAGCCTCCTCCGACGGCACCCAGTCGATTCTCGACGTCGAACCGACCGAGTTCCACCAGCGCGTTCCCGTCTACCTCGGCAACGTTGGACTCGTCGACCAACTCGAAGCAACGCTCGCATTCTACAAATCGATCGAGTAGGTCGGCCGCGCGACCACTCAGAGACGCGAACACTGTCGGCCAACCGAACCGATCTAGAGCACCCAAAACACCCGATTTGACCGGGACAATACGAACGCTCAAGTAGCGATTGGGACACTCCACGGTATGGACGGTGATGGGCACGATGGCGACCGAACCCGTGACCGCGACCGATTTGGTCGCGCCTCGTGGGCGAACGTCATCGGCAACGCGGCAAAGATTCTCGTCGAAGGGGCCGCCGGCATCGCCTTCGGCTCCGTTGCGCTCATCGCCGACGCCGCCCACTCGGTCGCTGATCTCGTCGCCAGCATCGTCGTGCTCGTCTGGGGGAAAAGCGCCTACAACCACCCGGACAAAAACCATCCGCACGGCCACGAGCGAATCGAGCCGCTGACCGCGCTGTTTGTCGGCTCAGTGATCGTCCTGCTGGGCGGTTATCTTCTCTATGAGTCCGCCCGCGGGCTCATCTTCGGCACCGACGTCCAGTTCAGCTACTTCCTGCTCGGCGCACTCGGGTTTGCGATGGTCGACATGTATCTCGTCTATCGCTACACCGAGTACGTGAACGTGGATCTCGACTCGACGGCGCTCGCCGCGCTGGCGACCGACTGTCTCAACGATCTGTACACGACGGTGGCCGCCGTGATCGGCGTGGTTGGCGTCCGACTCGGCTACCCGATTTTCGATCCGGTTGCCGGCGGCCTCGTCAGCCTGCTGGTCATCTATCAGGGAATCAAAATCGGTCGCGAAAACCTCGATTATCTCGTTGGGGCCGCCCCGACCGACGCCAAACGCGACGAAATTACCCAGACAATCAAAGCCCACGACGCGGTCGAGGGGCTCCACGACCTGACCGTGTTTTACGACGGCACGCTGCTCGAAATCGAGGTTCACGTCGAGGTCGACGGTGCGATGACCATCCGTGAGGCCCACGATCTCGAAACCGAGCTCATCACCGATCTTGAGACGCTGTCGGAGGTCGGCGACGCCCACATCCATCTCGATCCCTCCGGACTCGGCGAGTGGAAGGAGGCCGTCGACCGCGAACGGTGGTTCGAAGAGCCCTGAGTCCGGACTGCACGAATTGCGCCGGCCGAGCCAAAACACGCTCTCGGCATGAACACCGATTTATTCGACCACTTCCTTTCTCAGTCCGTGCAGATCGTGGGCTACGATTCGGCCGACGGCGGGCTGCTCGTGAGCCACGCATCCGCCGATCGCGACGCCGTTACCCCCACCGACCGCGACGACGACATCGCGTTCGTCTCGCTGTCGCCGGGCACCGAACTCACCTACACGCTGGGCGAGCGTCACTGTGCGGGCACGATCCACGACGGCCGGCACATCGTCTGCGACGCGCCAACGGCACCGTACTGCGACGACCACCGCCACACCTGGGTCTGTGCGCGCTGTACCGGAACCTGTCTCAAAGACGAGATGGACTGTTTCGAGGAGCACGCCATCTACCTCGCGGCGTTCGCGCCCGACGTGTTCAAAGTCGGCGTCACCAAACACTGGCGGCTCGAAACTCGCCTCCGCGAACAGGGTGCCGATCGCGCGGCACACATCAACACGGTCGCCGACGGCCGAATCGCCCGCGAACTGGAGGCTGAACTCGCCGAAAATATCCCAGACCGGGTTCGCATGCCGACCAAGCACGCCGGCCTCGCCGACCGCGTTGACGACGACGCGTGGGCGGATCTGCTCTCCTCGTTCGACCCCATTGAGCGGTTTTCGTTCGACTACGGGCTCGATCTCGACTCACAGCCGGTTTCCGAAACGGTCGCGACCGGCACCGTCCGGGGAACCAAAGGCCGGCTCCTCGTTGTCGACCGCGGCGGCTCGAGTTACGCCGTCGATTTACGCGCGCTCGTCGGCTACGAGGTGCGTGACGAGCCGAGCAGCCGACAGCTCCAATCGAGCCTCGGTTCGTTCGGCTGAGTCGGCTTTTCGACCGCCATCGCCCCCGCGCCGAGCGCCATGATGAATAACGGTTTTCCGTCCGCCTGCCGAACGACGAGTATGTCAGACAACACACCGGACGCCGGCGACGACGCTGCAAACACCGCGGCCGACGCCAGCGAAGCGGGTGAGACAGACGACGAGAGCGAGGAAAAATCCTTCCGCGAGCGCGTCGAGGAGATTCGCGAGAAACGACAGCAGGAACGCGAAGCCCGCGGCGAGGAGGGCGCACCCAGCCCCGAAGAGATGATGGGTGGTGGGCCGGGAGCGGGTCCGGGCGGCATGGGCGGCGGCAACCCCTTCGCACAGATGATGAGCGGCATGATGGGCGGCGGTCCAGGCGGCATGGGCGGCGGTCCCGGTGGCCCCGGCGGACGAGGTGGCGACCGCGGTGAGTCCGGTGGCAACGAGCAGTTAGTTCGTGAGGTGCGCCAGCTCCGCGACGAGGTTCGCGATGTCAACCGCGAACTCCGCCGCATCGCCGACGCACTCGAAGACGACTAACGGCGGGGTTACGTCGCTGTCGGCTGTTTTTTTCGAAGATGCGAGCCGATGGGTCGTGTTGTTGTCGACGACACTCGTCCGTGCCGCTCTCGGCGATTTTCATCCAGTCTCCTTTCGCTCGTCACACCGACGTGCCTATTTTTATCGAGCGACTAGTTGGCATAATGAACGGCCCGCGTGACGGCTGCGCCCACCTCTCCAGACGCCATGCGCTCGCGTCGACAGCGACCCTCCTGTCGGGGTCGGTTGCGGGCTGTCTCGGCGCTCGACAGCGACTCGGACTGGCCGACGACGGGGGCCTTTCGGTTCGCTGGCAGAGCGACCAAACGACCGCGTACGACCAGAACCACCACCTGTTTGCGGTGACCGACGAGGCGAACGGCGACAAAAGAATTGTTGCGCCCCACAGCAGCCTTGACGGTGGCGACGACTGTGCGATCACGGCGGTCGACGCCCACGGCGCTTCGGCATGGCAAACCGAAATCAACCCGGCGGTCTGTACGCCCCACGCGGTCGGCGACATCGGCGTCGGCGTCCGCAACGGCACGACCGAAGCGCTGGCGGGAACCGAGGCCGGCACGGTGATCGGTATTGAGGTCGAGACGGGCGACGAAACGCTCCGGGCCGACGCGCTCGATTCCATCGGCTACAGCGCCCCGCAGGTTGCCGATTTTCCCGCGGCCGACCATGTCGTCGCCGCAGATTTTGCGGGGACGATCGTGTCACTGGACGCCGATGGCGACGTCGCCTGGCGCTACACCTTCGACGAGCAAACGTCGACAAAGCCGATTGTTGAGCCGTCGCTCGCAGACGGTGATCCGGCGCTCATCGTCGCCCACGGTACTCGCGATGACGGCGCGGTGACCGCGCTCGACAGCGAGGGCGACACGCGCTGGTCGACATCGGTCGGTGCAACGCCGAACTCGCTGCGCAGGGTCGACGTCGCTTCCGACGAGTCATTGTTTGTCGTCGGCACCGCATCGTCGGCCGTCGCCATTGAGCCAGCGACCGGCGAGACGCGGTGGACGGCGTCGTTCGACGAACGAACTGCGGTTGGCGATCCGGTGGACGACCGAGTCGCCGTCGGTGTCAATGACGGCACCGTTCGTGTGCTGTCACTTGCCGATGGGGATATCGCGTGGAGCCAGTCGATCGCCGACAGCGAGCCGCGGCTGAATGCGCCGGTGATCGGCCATCCCTTCGGTGGCGACTCACCGATGCTCGCCGCGACCACCTACGCCGGCCGCGTCGTTCTTTTGACGCCAACCGGCGAGCTAGAGGCGACGGCCGATCACGAGACGGGCATCTACGTTTCACCGAAGTTTGTCGACCTCGCTGCCGAGGGCCGCGACGACCTGCTTATCATGGACGGCCACGGCCGACTCGTCGCGTTCGAGGCGCCGGAAACAGACGCGTAGGCGACAGGGATGGTGTCTGCCGGATACACCACGCGTGGCCGTGTTGGCGTCCGGAACAGCTAACCGATGGCCGGCCCCGCCTGTAACTGATGAGTCTCGCCGAGGAGCGCATCGATATCCTGTTCGACCACGCCACGCAAGCGGCCGCAGCCGGCGAGTTCGACCGCTCGCGCGAGTACGTTCGACTGGCCCGACGCATTGCCGAGCGCAACCGCTGTGGGCTTCCGCGGTCGTTTCGGCGGTTCACCTGTGGGCGGTGTGATGTCGCGCTCCGTCCTGGCGTCAACGCGCGGGTTCGGCTCAGAGATGGCCGGGTCGTCATCCGGTGTGACTGCGGGGCGACCCATCGGTATCCGTACACCGACTGAGTCGCCCGTGGGCGTTTTCGACCGTCAGCGTCGTCGCCGTGGCGGATCGAACCCGTAGGCTTTTGAGCCATCCGCCCCGATTCGGTGATAATGAAAGAGTCGCTCATGGACATCATCTGCTGTCCGCTTGACAAACACGAACTCGAACTCACCGTTGAAACGCGCGACGGCGACGAAATCATTGAAGGAACGCTGACCTGTCCGGAGTGTGGTGAGGTGTACCCCATTGAGGACGGCATTCCGAACCTGCTGCCACCGGATATGCGCGACGAAGCGGCCGCGTAGGTCTCCGCAAGCGGGTAGTTTTTTCTCCCCTGCGCGCAACGCCCATCTGTGGGACGACTCACCGTGGACCTCAACGAGGATGGCCTGCACACGATAGCGGCGCCATCGGCGTTCGAAACCGACGGCCCCTTCGAAATCTGGTTTCACAATCACGGCGAAGCCGTCCATGTGCACTGTAGTCTCGACGACTCGCTGTCGTCGGTCGCCCGGTTGGGCGAGAGCAACCACTACGTTGACCGCGCGGCGACCTACCCGGTCGTCGTCGACACCTATCCCGGTGACGACCCGGTTTCGGGCGAGCTGACCATCGCGACGGGCTACGGCTCGAAAACAACGCGGACGACCGTTACTGTCGGCCCGCCGGAACCCGAAACCGAGTCCGTGCCAACCGATGAACGGCTCTCGAAACCAAAACCCCGCGAGCCGCCGACCCCGTCGATTTTCGAGCGCGTCGCCGCAATCAACGTGTTTCGGCCCGCCGGCATCTCGGTGTGGCTCATTCTGTTCGGCCTGCTTGCAATCGGCTTGGCGGCCTATGTGGCCATGCTCCTCGAAAGCCCCATCGTCGTCGCCGGCGCGGTCGTCGTCACCCTTGGCGTCATCGCCGCTCTCATTCTGAGCAGTCAGTGGTAGCCGCTTTCGTCATCGCCCGCACAACCGCCTTCAACTCTACTCAGTCGGCCGACTCGTCGTTGCCGTCGGGGTGCGTCGGCGTGCCCGAGAGGTTGCCGTCCTCGTCGACGCGTTTCTCGCGCAGATACCGTACGCGCCACCGGTTGGCCCCCTTGCTCACGTCGGCCTCGCGGATCTCATCGATTTCGTCGTCGGCAACCGCGTCGATAACTGCCTCGAGCTGTTCTTTTTCGCTCGGTGTCAACTCGAACTCGTAGCTCTGGGTATTCTCGCGTTCCAGTTTGGCCCACTCGCGGCCCGCAGCGACAGCCATCGAGCACGGCCCCCGGCAGGGGAAGACGCCATCGCCGCCCTCTGCAGCCAGCGGTTCGTTCTCTGAGAGCTGCCATTCGCGGCGTTTGAGACACTGTGAGTCGTCACAACACGCCGCTGCCGCCCAGTCGACCGCATCGTCCGGAAGCACGGTAATCAGATTGTAGATCCCGCTCTGTCGATCCTGCTCGTCGCGCCAGTGGTCGACATCCAGCTCGCCACGGGCTTCACGGTCCCAGTTGACGACCGTCGCCGGATAGAACGCCTCGACGGTTTCGTACACCTCGGCTGCGGAGAGATCGGGGAAGATCCACCCGGATTTGAGCGACGGCGCGGTCCGGAGCGGCCGGTACCGACCTTTTGGGTCGAGCGTTCCGATCTCGCGGGCGTCGAACGGGTCTGTGTGGGTTGTGAGCGCGGTCGCGTCGGCGTCGCGGTCGTCGACATGGCGCACCTCGTAGTGGCGGGTGCCGTCGGCCGAAATGGTCGTCGTGATTGCGAGTTGCCCCCACTCGCGGCTGATGCCGGCTTCGAGCGCGTCGTACCGGTCGGCGACTGGGTGTTCGGCTGCTTGTTCGAGCCATCGACAAAAGGCGCGGGTGACCTCGCTGCCGACCTCGTGCGTGTAGAAATACCAGTTCGTAATGTAGGCTGCCTGCTCGGTGTCGACGGCCGCCAGTTCGTCGGCACCAACGCTGGTCTGGTGGGCCGGTGTTTCGATGTGATACGTTTCGGTGTCGGCGTCGTAGTCGGCAGTGAGCCCGTCGTGGTCGATCACGCCATCGGCAAGCTGTTCTTTGAACGCCGCCAGCTGCGTCTCCGAAAGCGCGAGATTGATCATCGACATCTATTCGCCCGCCGTCCCTGTCGCTGGTTTGGTTCGCTGACGGATCCGTTCTCTCGCGTTCCCGATATCCGCACCGGCGTCGGCCGCACGTTCGAGAATCACGTCGGCGGTCAGTTCCTCAGTGCCGACCGCGCCGCCGTACCAGATTCGGTGGCCGTCGACTTCGGTCGGGACGTCGTATCCCTTCCGGTAATCGTCAGTCAACCCCATGTCCTCGGGAATGTCTTCTTGGGTGTGGTAGCCGTCGGCAATGAACAGCGGGACGACGATGATATCTTTACTGTCAAAATGGTCGGTGACGTCGTCGACTTCCGGTTCTTCGTCCATGTAGAGGGATTTGACCTCATCAAACCGACCGGTCTCGCGGATGCGCTCGGTGTGGTACTCGATGGCTTTGGCGCTCTTTTTGTTCCGCTCGGTGCCGTGGCCGACGACGGCGAAGCCGAACCCTTCGCCGACGTCCTCATCGCCGGTGACCGAGACTGCCCGCCGGATCAGCACGTCGGTCATCGCCTCGTGAGTGCCGACGGGGCCGCAGTAGTGGACTTCTTTGTCGATATCGCTGGCGATCAGCGTGGCGGTGTCCGCCGAGATGCCCTCCGAGTCCCACAGCTCGGGGTCCCACCCCTCCAACCGGAGTTCGCGGGGGATGACGCGCTCGGTGAAATAGCCCTCGCTGATGAACAGTGGGACGACGTAGATGTCGTCGCCGCGGGCCGTCCGAAGCACCTCACGGAGCGAGGGCTCTTCCTTCCAGAAGCCGGTTCGTACCTCGTCGAACGCGCCGGTTTCGCGGATCGTCGCGGCGTGGTCGTGGGTTGGTTTCGCCGACCCCGGATTCAGATGTGAACCGTGGGCGACAATAACGAGCGATTGCATTGGCGAAGCAAGGGTCGTGACGGACTTATGAACTTCGTCCCTCGTCGTCGAAATCGTCATAGTGGTTGGCGACCCGATGGCGAGTATGTCACTTGCGGCCGACACCCGCGAGGCCGTTCGCAACCGGCCCGTACTCTACGACGCGCTGTGTGCTGGCATCGTCAACTACACCGCGGCCGCCGAGTCGCTTGCGGTCGACGGCGACACCGACGCGATCGCGACCGCACTCCGACGGTTTGGGCAGACACTCGCCGCCGAAAGCGACGCTTCCGGCGATGACGACACGAATGACGGGATCACTGTCCGGATGCGAAGCGGCCTGCACCGCGTTGCCGCCGAGTCGCTGGTGGTGGCGGTCGATGGCCGTGGTTTTGCTCCTGAAAATAGTCCGTCCGCCGGGAACGACCCGGCGAGTGAGTCGAAGCCGGAAGCGGATCGTGAACCGAGTCCCGACACCCACCAGCAGCGACTCACCGCCATCGAGGCTCGTGGGTCGGTGTCGCCGACGGCGTTGTCGACGGCGCTCGCTCGGCTCCGGATTGCCGAGGTGGGCGTGATTGGCGCCGCTGGCGACGAGCAGACACTCGTTTTCGTCGTTCCCCAGCGCGCGGGCGTCACGGCCCTCCGGTGTGTCGAATCGGCGCTGAACGCAGACCGCTGAGCCGTCACTCCGAACGTTTGTCATTTTGCTCGGCTCAGGCGGCCGACAGAACCGAAGAGATTGTTTTCACCGCGGTCCACTACTGTGCACACACTCCATCATGACACACACCATCTCCGGCGTCAGCGCCACACCGTTGTCGGGCCTCGGAACCGTCCGCTGGTACCGCCCGGCCGACCAACCCGACCCCGAAACCGTTGAGGCGAGCGATCCGGACACCGAACACGAGCGGTTTGCGGTGGCCAAAACAACTGCGCGCGACGAACTCGAAACCGAACGCGACCGGACGCGCGAGCGGGTCGGCAGCGAGGAGGCCGCCGTCTTCGACGCGCATCTCCAGTTTTTGGGCGACCCCCAACTTGTCGATTCGATCGAGACCGCAATCGACGACGGTGCGGCCGCCGAGGCCGCCGTTGCCGACGCCTACGGCGACGCCATCGCCCAGTTCGAGGGGATGGAGGGAATGATGGCCGAACGCGCCGACGACCTTCGAGACATTCGTGACCGACTCCTGCGAATTCTCTCGGGCGGCGAGCGCACCGATCTTTCGGCACTTCCCGACGGAACCGTGCTCTTTGCGGAGCGACTCACACCCAGTGACACCGCCCAACTCGATCCCGACCGGATTGCCGGCTTCGCGACGATGACCGGCGGACGCACCTCGCACGTCTCGATCTTCGCACGCTCGTTGGGCCTGCCGGCAATCGTCGGCGCGGGCGAGGCGCTCG
>LKMS01000048.1 GCA_001563965.1 Haloferacaceae archaeon PL-Br10_E2g29
GATTCCCTCGTTGTCGACAGCGTAGTTCATCGCCTGGCGGAACTCGACGCTGTCGAACGGTTCGACCGTATTTTTCATCGGACAGAACACCGTCCGGAAACTCGTCACGTTCCGGACTTCAACCCCCTCGGCGTCTCGAATTGTCGAAACGTCTTCCGGCGTGATGTTGATGGTCACGTCGGTTTCGCCGGTTTCGATTGCGGCCGCTCGGCCGCTGGACTCGCCGTCAGAGTTGAACACGACCGTCTCGAACGGTGGGGCCTCACCCCAGTAGTCGTCGAACCGTTCGAGAACGATTTCTTCACCAGAGGTGAAGTCAACGACCTCGTATGGCCCGGTTCCGTTGAAATCCTCCGGATCTGCGCCCGAAATCGACTCGCCTTCCTCGTCGGCCGAGTGGTTTTCGATGGCCCACTCACGTGGAATCGCTCGCGCGTAGTTGCCAAACTCGAACTCAGCCAGTCCGGGGGCTGCCCCGTAACTCACCGCAACGGTCGTGTCATCGAGGGCTTCTGCGCCCTCGATTGAACCCATCCCGAACGAGCCGATTTCACTCGGAACGCCGATGTCGTCGTCAACAGTTCGGTTGATCGTCCAGGCAACGTCCTCGGCAGTCAGTTCGTCGCCGTTGTGGAAGACAACGTCATCACGGAGCGTGAGTTCGGTAATGCCTTCGCCCTCGATGATTTCGGTTTCTTCGACGACACGGGGGGAGATTCCCTCGCCGGGTTCGAAATCGAGCAATGGCTCGTAGATGTGGTCGAGCACGTCGAAGTAGTCACCAGTGATGTGGTCGAGCGGATCGATGGTGTCGGGGAACTGTGAGAGGGTAACGGTGATTTCGGTGAGTTCTTCGAGTTCCTCATCACCTCCGAGACAGCCCGCAATCGCCATTGCGCCGCCGGCCGCGCCAGCGAGTTTGAGATACGTCCGTCGGTCGACTGTATTCGTGTTATCATTCCGCATAATCACAGCAAAGAACAACGACCATATATATGTGTCGGAGGATTGGACTGTATGACGGCCCGTTATTTTCGGTGTCGGGTTTCGCGTCGCGCGATCACGACAGCCGGTTAGCGCCCATCGATGAGTTGTTCACCGACTTCGATGCCGTTCCAAAACGCCTCATGGGCCCGCCCCTCGCCGACGACCCAGTCGCCGGCCATGTAGAGGTCGTACTCGACGAGCGGTGAACTCACGTCGGTATCAACGGCCGAATCTGGCAACGCATACCGCCAGCCCTGATCATCGATCCAGTCGGGGTCCGCCAGTCGGTCGTCATCAAGCAGGTCGCTCACCATGGCCGCAACGTCGCTGGCGACCGAGTCAAGCGGGTCGTCGTAGTGCGCAGCCGACCAGCCGGGAGCCATCTGGACGACCAGTAGCTCCTCACCGGCAGGAATGTGGCCGGGCTTGCAGGATTCACGCGCCAGCCAGCCGATGTCGTGCTCGCGGTCGGGGTTCACCAGCGCATAGTACGGACGATCACGTTCGAACGGATAGTGGAGGATAATCGAGCGAATCGTTCGGTACGGCACGTCGTCGACAGCGTTGGCAGCCGTTGCAACCACGTCGGCTGCGCCGGGAATCCGTGTCGCCGATAACAGGTTCGCGGTCTGCGGTGCCGGCGGCGTCAACACCACCGCATCGAACGGGCCGTGGTCGATACCGTCGGTATCTGTGAGCCTCCACTGATTGGTCGAGTCGTCGTAGTCAAGAGCTTCAACCCGCGTCGATTTGCGGATTTCGGCGTCCGTCTCGGCGAGCAGCCGTTTGGCAAACTGCGTAATGCCGGCCTCCCACGTCCACTTGTGTGATTCTTGGCGGTCGCTTTCGGTTATCTGTCCGGTCTTGTCGAACGTCCAGACCGGGCCGTCGATGTCGACCAATCCATCGGTCCCGAGCGACTGCAACAGCGATGTCGTCCGGTCGTCGCTGTCCTTGATGTAGTTCGCGCCGTGGTCGTACCGACAACCGGCACGACGGCGGGTGGCGGCCCGACCGCCAACGCCACGGCTTTTTTCGAGCAGTGTCACCGAGGCCGGTTCGTCGCGCAGGCGGTAGGCGACCGCCGCACCAGCGAGGCCCGCGCCAACAACACAGAGCCGACTCGACTCCTTCGACGTGTCCATACCGTTCGAACGGCCGCGAGGTGGTAAAATCCGTCGTGCGTGCAGTCGGTTTGGTCGCACGGCGGAACGCTGTGAACAGGGTTTTGCCCATCCAGACCGTCGCAGTCGGTATGTACGACGCCGTCTGTTTCGACAACGACGGGGTGTTGGTCTCGCGGACCGCCTACACCATCCTCCACGAGGCCGCCTGGCAGGCGTTCGACGCGGCAGGCATCGAGTCGCCCGATGCCGACCACGTCAAATCGATGGTCATCGGTGCGACGCCAGACCAGGTGCAGTTCGTCTGTGAGACCTACGATCTCGACCCCGACCGGTTCTGGCAACTTCGCGATCAGGTGATGAGCGAAAAACAGCAAAACGAGGCACGGGCGGGACGCAAAACCCCTTATGAGGATCTCAGCGCGCTCGAAGCGCTGTCGGTTCCGATGGGGATTGTGAGTTCGAACCAACAGGCAACGGTCGATTTTCTCGTCGACTACTTCGATTTCGACGGCTTTTCGGTCGCACTCGGACGCGAACCGACCATCGAAAGCCTCCGTTTGCGAAAACCCAACCCGCACTATCTCGAGCGCGCAATGGAGTCGCTCGATGCCGACTCGATGTTGTTCGTCGGCGACAACGACTCCGATATCGCGGCGGCGGACGCCGCCGGCGTCGACTCGGCGTTCATTCGCCGACCGCATCGGCGAAACCACGACCCCGAACCGACGCCAACGTACATCGTCGACGACCTCCACGATATCGTGAGCCTCTGTCGGTACGTCGAACCCTGAGGGTGACCCTTAGGTGCGTCCGCCGGGTGTCGGTTTTTTGCCGGCTTGGAGCGTCCGAATCCGTGTTGCCAACGCAAAATACAGGGGAATGAGTGTCAACACGACCGCGCCCCACGCGGCGAGTTGAAATGCCGTCGCACCCGCGACAATCGGCGTGTCGTACGCGGTCGGAATCGCGGTGTGGTGTGGGCCACCACTAACCGGAATAAAGTAGTCGACGGTGAGATCGATGGTGTACCACGCGAGCGCGATGGCGACCGCGCGAACCGGAAAGTCGGTGATGCGGTGCAGTACGAACGCTTGGACAACCATCGCGAGATGGCTCACCAGCAAGAACGCGTACATCGCGGGCGGCGTAAACGCGAGAAAATCCTCCGCAAACACGACGAGCACCCACGGCGTCCACAGCCCGAGTTTGATGTTGCCGAAAAACGCCAGCGCAGCCAGGGTGTCGCTGTGTCTGTCGACGGCCCACAGCGCGAACGCACCGGCGATAAACAACGTCGCCAGCGGGCTGTCAGGGACGAAAATCCACATCGCAATCGGCGTCTCTGCGAGCTGTGATTGGTAGTACCAAAAGCCGAACGCCGTGCCCGCGAGGTTGATCGCGACGACGACCCAGACGAGTCGAAGGCCGAGATCCTCGACGGCCTGCGGGACGGGCGCGAGCCAGCGCGGGAGGGGTGCGCTGTCGGGCAGCGACGACCGGTTCAACAACAATCCGTTCGGCATGCGCGTGTGTTTGGGCGGCGGTCACAAATCCGTGCCGGTCGGTGAGGTCGATGTCGGCCCCGGACTGCGGGCAACGGTTTAACCCCCGGCCGTTGTAGGGTGGCGTATGACCAGCAACGCTCCCGACGTGATCACGGGCGTCGAAGGCGAACTCCGGAGCTATGGCATCAGCATCGAGCGCATTGCGTACGTCGACCCCGAGAGCGACGAGGAAGACGACCCAGCCGACAAGGACACACCCACCGAACAGCTCGAAGTCGCGTACATAACCGCGTTTCCCGGCACCGACATCAACCACAAGGAGATGGGCCGTGCCTGCAACGCCCTGATCGAACTTGCCGAGGAAGGCACGTGGACACCCCAACCGGTCACGGCGACGGTGCTTCGCGCGGATGACGACCAACTGGGAACGTGGCGAATCGATCCCGCGTGGATCGAGGGGCTACTCGCCTACGACCTCTCGGAGACCGAGTTTTCGGCCCGCGTCGTCGACAGCATCGAAGGGGCCGACAAATGACTCCCGGCGTCAGCGACCCACCAAGCGGTCGTCGCAAGCCGAAAAACCGAAGTCAACAGTCGGTTCGCCGGCCAACCCGTGAGTCGTATTCGACCCGGACAATCCACTTCGAGAGCGGCGATGCGTCCTGTGTCGGCACGCTGTATCTGCCCGCCCGACCCGACACCCCGCCGGTCGTCGTCATGGCCCACGGCCTCGGCATGTGGCGATCGTTCGGGTTGCCCGCGATTGCCGAGCGGTTCGCGGAGGCCGGCTACGCCGCCTTCCTTTTCGACTTCCGGCACCATGGCGACAGCGGCGGCGAGCCACGCGGACTCGTCAGTCCAGCGGCCCAGTGTACGGACTACGAGGCAGCCATCGAGGTGATGGTCGCCACCGACGATGTCGACAGCAACCGACTCGTGCTCTGGGGCTACTCGTTGTCGGGTGGCCACGTGCTCTCGGTCGCCGCTGCGAACTTCCGGGTTGCCGGTGTGATCGCAACCGTCCCGTTTGTCGATGGCCGAAGCGAACTCAAACGGCTGCTCCGAACGCCGAAAACCCTGCTGAAAGCCACGGCGGCGGGCGTTCACGACCGAGTTGGGCGACGGGTCGGCCTCGGCCGTGCGGTTCGGATCGTCGACGACCCAGACGGATTTGGCGTGATCACCACACCGGGCGCAAAACGCGCCATCTTCGATCTGATTGACCGTGAATCGAACTGGCGGAATGCGGTTCCCGCCCGCATCTTTCTCGATCTCCCGCGCTACCGACCGATTTCGACTGTCGACGAGATTCGGTGTCCAACGCTCGTGATCGGCGGCCGCGACGACCAGATTGTACCGGCCTCGGGCCCGGAAACCGCGGCTGATGCGATTGCGTCGTCGACCTACATCGAACTCCCAGCCGATCATCTGAGCCTGCTGGCCGAGGACTTCGACACTGTTGTCGACCACCAGTTGGCGTTCCTGCGGTCGACGGTTGCCCACCGGTAGGGTGCTGATCCGAATTTGTGTGCCAGCATCGTCGTCGAAGATGATCACTGTCGCCAGCGACAGACCGACAATCATTAGCAACCGCCCCGAGCAGGAACTACCATGACTGGTGACGTCGATCACGCCGCCGTTGTCGAACTCGCCGCCCGGGTTGCCGACGGCGAGCTCCGCTTGCACGAACTCGAAAACCACGCCGACAGCGACACGGCGGCAGCCGCCCGCCGCCACCGTGTCGAGAACGAGACGGGAGCAAACTGCGAGACAATCGGCTCGTACGGGTTCCCCGCCGAAACCGCCGAAGCAAATATCGAAAACATGATTGGGGCGGTCCAGATTCCCGTCGGTGTCGTCGGTCCTGTCGCGATCAACGGCGGCGCGCTTTCGGGCGAGCGGTATCTGCCGCTGGCAACAACCGAGGGCGCGCTGTTGGCCTCGGTCAACCGCGGCTGTTCCGTGCTCACGCGCTCGGGCGGCGCAACGGTTCGCGTCACCAAATCCGGGATGACCCGCGCACCCGTGTTCCGCGTCGACGACGTGGCCGAAGCGCTCGCGCTCGTCGAGTGGGTTCGCGACAACGAGCGCGTGCTTCGGGAGGCCGCCGAAGCGACGACCAACCACGGCGAACTGCAGGGCGTCACCCCCTACGTCGTCGGCAACAACGTCTATCTCCGCTTCCGGTTCGACACGAAAGACGCGATGGGCATGAACATGGTGACCATCGCGACAAAAGCCGCCTGCGACCGGGTCGAAGCCGAAACGACCGCCTCGCTCGTCGCGCTCTCTGGCAACCTCTGTACGGACAAAAAACCCGCCGCGATCAACGCGGTCGAGGGCCGTGGCCGCTCGGTGACCGCCGATGTCGTCATCGACCGCGACGTCGTCGCCGACGCACTTCACACGACGCCCGAGGCGATCGCCGAAATCAACGTCCGCAAGAACCTGATCGGCTCGGCAAAGGCGGGTGCGCTCGGCTTCAACGCTCACGTCGCCAATGCGGTCGCCGCGATGTTTCTGGCCACCGGACAGGATGAAGCCCAGGTCGTCGAGGGGGCGAACGCGATCACGACCGCCGAAGTCACCGACGACGGCGATCTGTACTGTTCGGTCTCGCTTGCGAGCCTCGAAGTCGGCACCGTTGGCGGCGGCACGAAGCTCCCCACACAGTCCGAGGCGCTCGACATTCTCGGCGTGCGTGGCGGTGGCGACCCCGCCGGCTCCAACGCGGATGCGCTCGCCGAGGCCATCGCGGTCGCCGCGCTCGCCGGCGAACTCTCGTTGCTCGCGGCGCTTGGCTCGCGACACCTGTCGAGTGCACACGAATCGCTCGGCCGATAACGCGCTCGGTCGAAACGACGGAGTCCCGTGCGCTCAACTCAGAGCAACCGGTACCGACCGCCGGATTCGGATACCTCGCCGTGTTGTCGAAGTTTTTCGAGAAGCGTGCGCGCCGCGTCGGCTGGAACGCCGTGGTCGACCGCGTACGCGAGGATGTCGTCCTCGGTTGGCCGGTCTGCCTGTTCGACGGCCGCACGGACGATTTTATCGCGCGAGCGCGAGGAGCCACCGGAAACGTCGCCTGCGGCGGCAACCCGGTCGGGATCGAGCCCGACACCGGCGAGATACTCCGCGTCGTCGATACCGCTCTCGTCGAGTTGCGCTTCGAGATCGGCAACGTGGTCGACGTCGGCGAACGCGTCGGCGTCGCCATGTTTTTTGGCGAGCAGTGCCGCGCGGGCCTCACGGGCCGCGTTGCGATCGTCGGACGCGAAAAACCGCTTGAGTTTGCGGGTCTGATGGGTTTTCCCACAGCGTTGACACTGGGCAGTTTTCGATGAGTCGGGATCCGACACCAACCACAGCGCCCCGCAGTTGCTGCAGCCGACGACCGCGTACATATCTCGACGGTTGGGTTGATCCGATTTGAGTGTATGGGTTGCTGTTGTATGCAGGACGGTATCACTGCAGGTAGACCCAGTTGACCTAGCATCCTGTGTTGCCAACGCCATCGACGTACTAGTTCGCGGGCACGAACAGTTATACAGATCTCTGATGAACAATTAGTATGGACTCCGTGACGAACACCGAGGGAGCCGCCGGAATTCGCGCCCTGTTCGACCGCCATCTCGACGTCGGCCTCCACCACGGGGCCCAACTCGTGGTCTACGACGGCACCGACCGCGTGCTCGACCTCGCTGGTGGGGCTGTCGGTCCTGACGAGGGCTCGACAACACCGGACACGAAACATCTCATCTGGTCGTGTACAAAATCGATGTCGGCGTGCTGTCTGCACCAACTTGTCGAGCAGGGCGATGTCGCGTACGACGATCCGGTCGTCGACCACTGGCCGGCGTTTGCCCGCGGCGATGACGAGAAAAAACAGGTCACGGTTCGTCACGTTCTTAGCCATCAGACCGGCATGCCGACGAGCGAACTCGACGCCGACCCGAGCGCGTGGGGCGACTGGGACCACATCGTCGAGACGATGGAAACACAGGAACTGCGCGATCCGCCGGGCACCGTCCCCGCCTACCACACCGTTTCTTTCGGCTGGCTCGTCGGCGAACTCGTCCGACAGATCACCGGCACGCGGATCGAAACCTACGCCCGCGAGAACGTGTTCGAACCGCTCGACATGACGAACACCTCCATTGGCGTTCGCGACGGCGACCCCGAGTCGGTGGCGACGATCACCGGCTTCGACGTGTTCGACCGCGCGGCCGATCCCGCCGAAGGACTCGTTGATCTCTCGCCAGCGGCCGCCGCCGGCCTCGGCAACGACCCGGGCGTGTTGCAGGCGGTGATTCCCGCGGCCAACGGGATCAGCACGGCCCGCGACATGGGCCGGTTTTTCGCCTGCATGGCCAACGGTGGGGAACTCGATGGGGTGCGACTGCTGGACGAAGAAACGGTCAAACAGGCGACCGAGTTACAGACCGAAACGGCCGACGACGGGACGTTGTCGCGACCGATGCGGTATGCGATGGGCTTCTGGCGCGGCGGGGCGGTGTCGGATCTGTTCGGGACGCTCTCGTCGCCCGAGACGTTCGGCCATGTCGGCCTCGGTAGCATCGTCGCCTGGGTCGACCCCGAGGCCAACCTGACGTTTTCGTACGTCTGCAACGGGATTCGCGAGGAGTCACACGAGCACGCCGTCCGTGTCAATCAGCTCGCTGACGCGGTGTATCAGGTCTACGGGTGAATCGGAGGCGGCCCGGTTTGTGGGCCAAAAGTGCGTCGGCAACGACTACTCGTCGAGGTCGAGTTCGAATTGCGCGTGTTCGTTGACCGTGTTGAGCACGACGCTCGTGTTCGACTCGCGAATGTCGACATCGCTCAACAGCGCCTTGATCTGGTCGTTCATCTCGTCGGTGTTTTTGAACTTGCCAATCGCGATGATGTCGTAATCCCCCGTCGTCTCGTAGACGCTGACCATCTGTTTTTCATTTCGCAGTCGGTCGGTGAGTTCGGGTAGCGCACTCCCTTCGACTTTGAGATGCATCACCGTCGTGACATCGTAGCCAAGTTTGCCGTAATCAACAATCGGGGTATAGCCGTTGATGACGCCCTCGGCCTCCAGGTCCTTCAGATGATTCGAGACCGTCGTCACCGAGACATCGAGTTCTTCGCCGAGACTGCGAAGACTTTCACGGCCGTTACCAAGTAGCGCATTAATGAGCTTCCGATCGAGATTTTCGTACGTCATATACAGTCCATATAACCGCAAGCAGTTAGTCGTTTAGGACGATCGGTCGGTGTTTTGTCTGACTATGTAAGATACTCACGACTCAGCTGGGTCACAAAAAGTAATCGCCTCCCGACGCGACTATCGAGCTAAAACGTGATCACTTCGTAGCCGTCGGCGACGAACTCCCGGACGCTTGGGTGGCCCTCGTACTCGTCGACGAGCGTGAGTCCGGCATCGTCGACCGCATCCTCGACGCCGAAAGCGCTCGCACAGTAGTCACACACGATGGCGTCGTCACGGATTGCCAGATACAGGTCGTGATAGTCGTGGTCCCCGTCGATGAGGTCGGGAATCCACTGGGTGGCTGCGCCGTCGAAGACGACCGTCACCTCGTCGCCGTCGGTTTCGGCAAACTCTTTGGCGGCCTCGAGGCCGTTTGCCAGTCGTCCGTAGTCGGCGTGCGTTTCGTTTCCGGTCAGAATGAAGATTGCTGCGTTTGCCACGGGTGATGATTGTTCCGACGTGGTTTATATTGCCGGTTGCTGACAACGGCCATGGCATCCCAGAGGCCGAGCGAGCGTCGATCTTCGAGCACGGATATTCGACCGACAGGGACGGGACTGGGTTTGGGCTCTCGATCGTTAGCGAGTTCGTTGAGGCCCACGGCTGGGACAGTCAGGTCACCAGTGGCTCCGAGGGTGGTGCTCGGTTCGAAATCACCGTTTTTGACTGATTCACAAACCGTGATAAAAAGCGTGCGAAACACCCACAAACTCGCGAATCGGGTTCGACGGGCTTTTAACGCCCATCCGCCACCTTCCGATGAGACAGGCGCAGCCTGTGTCACTACCCGTAGGAGCATATCCTGCGTACTACGGAGGTGAATAATGGCAGACGATACGATAGTACAAGCAGTTTCGCGCGCGCTCGACGAGTCGCCGCCTCGGAATTTCCGAGAGACCGTCGACCTCGCCGTGAATCTGCGCGATCTAGACTTAAACGATCCATCGAAACGCATCGACGAGAGCATCGTGCTCCCGTCCGGAACCGGCCAGGACACACAGATTGTTGTGTTCGCAGAGGGCGAGACCGCCCTGCAGGCCGAGAGCGTTGCCGACCA
>LKMS01000049.1 GCA_001563965.1 Haloferacaceae archaeon PL-Br10_E2g29
ACGAATCTGGGCCTCGCATTCGTTGTGGGGATTGTCGTTCATTTGGCGGTTGCGCGAACCGCAAACTGACGCTGCGGTGTACGCACAGCCAGTGGCAAACACCGATTGTTTAAGATGACCACGTCCAACCCTTCAGTATGAAACTCGGTTGGGCATATATGGGACTTGCCTGTGTGTTGGTCCTCGTAGGGGTATTTTTGAACGTTGGTGGACAGCAGACGCTTGGACTGGTGATTGTGAGCGCCTCGCTCGTGTTTATCTATTTGGGGTCGAACGCGCTGGCAGACGACCGCGCCGAGCAGGAAGCCAGCGGCGAGTGATCTTCTGAGTAGTCGAACACACGAGTGAGAGCAACCGCAGCAACGACTCCAGTGTCATAGTGCTGACGAACTGAGGAGAGTCGAGACGTCAGCGGGTGCGTCGGGCTTTTTATCACGAGTCGACAACCCGTGGTATGCACCGACCGAACCACGGACGTGAATGGCGATGAGCGCGAACCGAAAGGGCGACCGACGCGAACGCGAACTCGTCAACCGACTCGACGAGGCGGGGTTTGCGGTCATGCGCGCGCCCGCCAGCGGCAGCGCAACCGAGCGCGAACTGCCCGACGTGCTCGCAGGCGACGGCGAGCGGTTCTACGCCATCGAGGCGAAAGCCAGCAGCGGTCGACCCATCTATCTGGCCGGCGAGGAGGTCGAGGCGCTCATCTACTTTGCCCAGAACTTCGGCGCAAAAAGCCGGATTGCGGTTCGATTCGACCGCGAGGACTGGTACTTTTTCCACCCCGGCGACCTCCACGTGACCGACGGCGGCAACTACCGCGTCAAAAAGGAGACCGCGCTCTCCGACGGCGTCGACTTCGACGAGTTCGTCGGCCACAGCACGCGAACCACGCTTGATGATCTGTGAGCCGGGAGCAACGAGGATCAACAAAATTCGCCGGACGTGACACGGATAGGACACAACTGGCGTCACAGAACGCCAAAGCGGGTCGACCGTTTCGAAGCGCTTTTGCGATGGCCGGAAAAACGCGATGTATGGAAATCGACGCGGAAGTTCGTCGGCAAACGATTATTTCGCTGGTTGCCGTCGGCCTGTTCGTCGCGTCGCTCGTCACGATCGGCATCGTCTACGACGGCGGTGACGGTCTCCCCGAAGCCGGCGCACTGGCGCTCGTCGCCGCGCTCGGCGGCTTTATTCTGCTGATGGCCCTCGTCGGCGTGGTGCTCGAACGGCTCAAAGGCGACGAGTAGTCGCGCGAGTCGAAACGGACGGTTTCGGGTGATTACGAGCCGTGTCGCTCTCGCCAGTCGGTGAGTTCGTCGCCAACGGCGTCGACCTGTGTGCGGTAGTATTCGAGCGGATGTGCCGCCGTCTGCCAGTGGTCGTCCTCGTTGTGACAGATGCCGTAGGCGCTGAGCGTTTCGCACGACGGCGGCGGATACTGGGTGCCCCGATCATCCGAGAGATATTCGGTCTGATAGCGGATTCCCTCGGGCGCAAGCGAGGAGTCCGCACAGAAGGCGATGATTTCGTCGCTGTCCATCCCGATGGCCGTCAGAAACGCCATCAGCGTGAAGCTCTCGGGAGCGTCGAGGTCAACGGATTCCTCGGCTTTCTGCAGGAGATTCTCGATACAGGGCGGAAACAGTTCGCGGGCGACGAAATCGATTTCGCCGACCGCCGCGCGCTGTGAAAGCAGCCGGCGGAGGTCGGCGAGTTCGGCCTCCAACTCGGCGGCGATTCCCTCGCCCTCGGTGAGCCCATCAAACGGGAGTCCCTCGGCGACCCGTCGGCGGATTGCCGTCCGGAACAGTCGAAACAGCTCGTCGCGTTCGACGCGGACATCGCCAGCGACGACTTCGCGGTTGACCAGTCGCCAGCGGTCGCCGCGCGCACCCGAAGCGAGTTGGAGATAGTGGCCGACGCCGACGCGGAACCAATCGGGGTCGTCGCCGGCGCGAGCGTTCCCTTCGGGCCTGACCGCCTCGGTGAGGTCGAGTTCGGCCAGCAGCGTATCGCGGTCGAGTCTGGCGGTGGTCGTGCTTCGGAGGCCGTCGTCACCCCGTTCGGTGTCGACTTCGAACCGCTCGATCGCGGTTTTTGCCTCCGCGGCGGCGTACTTGTCGACGGCGGCCGGCGAGTCGAGCAACGAAACGAGGATTCTGGCGATCGGATACGAGAGCAGTTCGTCCTCGACGCGCCACTCGTCAGGCGTTTCCGAGTCGACAACCCCCGACAGCAACGCGCGTTCGACCCGCTCGCGGCCGCGCTCGACCGCGGGCTGGCCGTCGGCGATCAGCGTCCCGAGGTCGACCGCCGTGGCCGAAACCGCCTTGCGGGCGGCCGACAGAAACGGATACCGAGCGTACAGCGGGTTGATCGCCATCGATGGTCGCTGTTCAAAGCCGGGGAGAATAAGCCCGACGGTCCCCGGTGGCGTCGGTCGAGCGAGTGGGAGTGTGTGCGGTGTCGATGCGGTGTCGACAGCAACGATGTCGGTCGCGGCGTCGAGGGCGTAAGCTATAATCGGGCTGCAGCGAACCACCAGATGTGCCGCGATTCAGCTATCCCTGTCCCGGCTGTCGGACGACAAACAGCCTCCATGAGCCCGACTGCCGGTTCGAGGGAACGCCGTGGCCGACGATCGAAAAGGCCTACACCGACATCATCGCGGTGTTGACGACGGCCAATCCGGCCGCTGGCGACGCGGTCGGCAGCGGTGAGCGGCGTCATCCAACCGAATCGAAGCTTCGCGACGCCGTCCACGGCGAGTGGAGCGGACTACACAAAGCTGCGCTCGAAACGCTCAAAACCGTCAGCCGGGTCGAACAGGATGACGACGGCACGCTTCGGCTGCTGACTGCCGAAGAGTACAAAGAACTCGTCTCGGAGCCCTCGACCGAGCCGATGGCGACGATTTACCAACACGGCTCGGTGCCGGGCTGTCACGACCACGCGGTGTTTGCGATGATCGCGTGGTACGAAATGGTCGACCTCTCGTGGCCCGAAACAAAGGAAAACGTCGTTTCCTGGCTCAGAGAGTCCGGAACGTGGGCCCGTGGCGGCTTCGAGGAGTCGACGCCCGAACAGCTCGTCGAGCGAAAACGCCACGTCTACGAGTCGGGCTACGGGTGGAAACAGGCCGCAAACGAGGCCAAATCGGTGATCGACCGCCACCGCTGAAAACGTGAGTCGGGAGCCTGCTGAAAACGTGAATGAAACGCCTGCTGAAAACGGCGACAACGATGAAAAAACAGACTGCCGACAGCGACCCGCTCAGTCGCTCTGGATCCGCGGCGCGAGCATGTAGGTGACCTGTCCGAGCCCCTCGGCGAACTCGTAGTGGAGTTTGACCGGGAACTCCTCGCCGAGTTCGATGGTGACCTCGGTGTCGTTCGGAATCGCCTTGTTCATATCCTTCAGGTAATCGAGCGAGAACAGCGAGTCGGCCGCGCCGGCGGTGAGATCGATCAGGTCGTCGCGGTCGAGTTTGAGGTCGACGTCGTCGGTGTCGCCCTCGGCCTCGATGTAGAACGCCTCGGCGCTTTCGTCGACTCGCAGCGCGATGTGGTCGCTGACCATGTCGGCGGCCTTGATACCGCGGCTGAGTTGGCTGCCTTCGAGGACGATGCTCGCGGGGAGATCCAGTTCGGGAATGTCGGGTTCCTGGCGGATCGAGTCGGGGTCGATGAGCGCCAACGTGTACGAGAGGCCGTCGATCTGGATGTGGAGTTTCCGGGTTTCCTCGTCGAGTTCGAGATGAATGAGGTCGTCGCTGTTTGCCATCCCGGCGATGTCTTCGAGGCGACCGAGATTGACGCCGATCACGCCGCCGTCGGCGTCGTAGGACTCGAACGCCGCCGCGTCCAGCGAGAGGTCGACCATCCCGACGTTTGCGGGGTCGACCGCGCGAATGGCGAACTCCTCCTCGTTGAGACGGATCTTGCACTCGTCTACCAGCACGCTCACCGAATCGAGCGCATCCTTGAGCGTCGGCGCACTCACGATGGCCTTGAACATATAAACACATCTACGCAAGGCCCCGATAAAAAGGCATCCGGTTTGATATACTCACACGCGGGCGCGAGAGCGGACCAACCCAGTGAACCGTCTCCGTTCAGACCAGCGGTTCGACGAGGTCGACGCCGGCATCGAGCAGGGTTTCGAGGCGGTCGAGCGAGCCGGATTCGCCGTAGACGCGGAGCTTCGGTTCGGTGCCACTCGGCCGGATGAGCAGCCACGAGCCGTCTTCGAGCAGGAGTTTGAAGCCGTCGAGCGTGACGGTTTTCGCGACCGCGCTGCCGGCGACCGATTCGGGAATGTGATCCGAGAGATCCGAGAGCACGCGCGTTTTTTCGCTGTCGGGACAGCCCACGCTGCGTTTGCTCGCAAAAATCTCGCCGTGTTCGTCGAGTAGGCGGTCAACCCGTGAATCGAGCGGTTCGGCGGCGGTGACCGTGCCGGCGAGCAGCGCCATCAACACGCCGTCCTTTTCGCGGATGTGGCCGCGAATCGAGAAGCCACCCGATTCCTCGCCGCCCATCAGCGCGTCCGTTTCGCCCATCGCCTTGCCGATCCACTTGAAGCCGACGGGAACCTCGACGACCTCCTCGCCGTTGGCCTCGGCGATCCGGTCGATGAGGAACGTCGTCGACACCGACCGCACCGCGGGACCCGAATCGGATTCGAGCAGATAGTCGTAGACGGCCGCGAAAAACAGGTTCTCGTCGAGATAGCCGCGTTCGGGCGTCGTGATCGCGATCCGGTCGGCATCGCCGTCGTTGGCAATGCCGAGGTCGGCGTCGTGTTCCTCGACCGCGTCAGCAAGTGGTTGGAGGTTGTGTGGGCTCGGCTCGGGTTCGCCGCCACCGAACGTCGGATCCTGATTGCATCGCCGGGTGATCACCTCCGCACCGGCCGATTCGAGGAGTTTGTCGGTGACGCCGCGACCGCTGCCGTGGAGCGCATCATAAACGATGGTGAGATCCGAGAGGTCCGAGCCGACGAGGTCGGTCGCGTGGGCCGCGTGGTCGGGAACCGGGTCGATTTCGCGAATTTCGCCCCACTGATCCTCGGGGAGGAGGTCGGGTTCGGCGAGGTTTTCGACGATTTTCTCGGTGCGGTCGGGCAGCGCGGGCGCGCCATCCTCGGGAATGAACTTGACGCCGTTGTACTCCGGGGGGTTGTGCGAGGCGGTCACCATCAGCGCACAGGACAGACCGCGGTCGACGATTGCGTGAGCAACGACGGGGGTTGGGCAGTCGCGTTTCGGCAGCAGCACGTCGAAGCCGTGGCCGGCCATGATTTCGGCGAGGCTCTCAGCGAAACCAGGCGAGGTTTCGCGGGCGTCGTAGCCGACGATGACGGGCGCGGTGTAGCCCTCATCGAGGAGGTAGGTTGCGACCGCTTCGCCGACGATGCGGACCCGTTCGTCGGTGAAAATGTCGAGGGTTGCACGCCAGCCGTCAGTGCCGAAGGTAATCTTGTCCATACGTGCTCTGCAACCGCAATGAACAAAAATGTGGGACATACCGGCGGCTGTCGGAAGAGTGACTCCATCGAGAGAGCCACCACCGATTACGGCGCGGCTGCTGCGCCGGCTTTATCACCCAGAGACGAAATCGTTCGGTAATGAACGCCGATGACGACCGCGTCTACTACGTCATTAGCGACCTCCACATCGGTGGCGACGAGCAGCTCGAAGAGGTCGAGTTTCTCGATGAGCTGCTCGAGTTTCTCGAACGGCTCGAACGGACCGAGGAGAACGCCGAACTCGTCATCAACGGCGACGCCTTCGGCCTCTGGGAGTTCACCACGGTCGACGGAATCGAGAAATTCGACGTGCTGGAATCGACGTACCCCGTGTTGTTCGAACAGCTTCGCACAACCGGCGAACAGATTCAAATCACGTTGCTGCCGGGCAACCACGACCACGAGTTGGCGGCGTATGACGCCTACATCGAGCGGTTTGCCGCGTACAACGTCGACCTCGTGCCCGACGTCGCGATCGAACGGCGCGTCGGCGACCACGTCGTCCATTTCGAACACGGCCACCAGCAGGATCCGAACAATCGAATCGAGGACTGGGGCAATCCCCAGGCCACGCCGCTTGGCTACTACTACAACACGCTCGTCACGAGTCGCGCCGGCCAACTCTCCGATCGCGGGCGGTACAACTGGCTCAAAGACGTGCAGGCGGTGACGCCAACCGAACGAATGCCGGTGTGGGTCATCTCGAAGTACTTCTACCGCGAAATGAACCCGTTGTTGCGCTACTCGTTGGTGCCGTTTTTGTTGCTGTTCAACATCAGCGCGGTGCTGGCGGTGCTGGCGGGGTTGGATCTCGTCGGCGTCTGGTCGATGCCGGTCGACCGAACCGAGGCGTTCATTTCGCAGTTCGGTGCCGCCGGCGAGGCCGCGTGGTTTTTGCTCTCGATCAACGTCGCAGTCACGGGACTGTTGTTGCTCGTTGCGATTCCGCTGTACTTTTTCCGCCGCGACGCCCGCAAAACAATCAACCGGTTCGGCGTGTTCGAAACCGAACTGACGGTCGATCCCGCCACGCCGTACGCGGACGTCGCCCGCGAGCTGTTCGCCGGCAGCGAGACGGCCGTGTTCTGTTACGGCCACACGCACCGCCCGGGCGTCAAACAGGTCGAAGATGGGCTCATTGTCAACACGGGCACGTGGCTCAAGCGACTCTACCGTCGCGACGGCATCATCGGCATTCTGCCGCCGGTGTTCTACCCCGATTACCAGCTAACCGCAGTGCGCATCGCGCCCGAAGACGACGGCGTCGCCGTCGAGTACGAGACGATCGACAAGCCAAGCCCGGCGAAAGAGGAACTCACCCGAACGGAGCGATTTTTCACCGTCGGTCGCGAGCCGAAAGCGATTATTCCACAAAAACGGATTGTTGACGACGACGGGGTTCGGACGGTCGAAACGACGGAATAAAACGGCCAGGAGTGATTGGCGAGGCGCTGAGCCGTTCACAAACGCAGTTGAGCGCGATCCACCGGCTCAGGTGAGTATCACTGTCACGTCCCATACCGTTTGTGCGCGTCGTCAATGGGGAGGATTTCTCGGACGCGCACTTCACCTTCGTTCTCGTGGATCGTGTAGAATGCGGTGTAGGTGCGGCCGATGTGGAGCCGATACATTTCTCGGCCATTGACAGGGAGTTTTTCGCGGTCGCCACCGCCGGCTCCCGGACGCGGATAGGGGTTGTCGGCCAATTTTTCGAGGTTCGTACGGACGATTCGTTCGGTTTTGGCGTCCGCGTCAGAGAGAAAATCACGAGGCTGTTCGCCGACCAAGACAGTGAAATCCACGCTCAAACCTCATCGAGCGGCACGAACTCGTCGTCATCGGTTTGTTCGAGCAGTGCGCGGCGGTTTTCCATCTGTCTGGCTTCGATGAGTTCCTGAACGAGATCGTCCCACGTCTCGCCAGCCCCTTTGAGTTGTCCTAACGCTTCAAACGTATCTTCGCGAACGGGAATCCGTTTTGTTGCCTTTGCCATATTTACAATATTGCACACGACAAGTGGTAAAACTTCGGTTGACAGGCAACTCGAGAAAAGAGATAATTCGACTCGTAAAACGAGCAAACGTGTCGCTTACTTGCCCCAGAACGGATCGCGTTTGCGCCGCTTGTTCAGATACCCCGACAGCGCCTCCAACTCGTCGGCCGGAATCTCGTCCGAGAGCTCCTGTTCGAGGATTTTCGCGTGTTTTTCGGGCAACTCGACCCACAGCTCGTCGCCCTCCTCGATTTGGCGGCCGACGGTCGGCCCGTCGATGGCAATACTGACGCGCTCGCCGGCGCGGGCCGCCGAGACATCGTCGCCTTGCGCCTGAATTCCTGAGAGTTCGCCGACCCGTGTCGGTTCGTTGTTCTCGAACTTCGCGACCCGCGTGTTGTTTTTGATTGTTCCCGACATGATTTCGACGCCGACGACCGCCGGATTCGACTGGCGGAACGTGTGGTCTTTGAGGATCTGAAACCGTGCGGGCCGAACGATTTTGTCGAGGATCGTCTCCTGCTGGGCGCGCTTCATCTCGTCGACGTGGGTTTCGTACTCCTCGATAAGCTGGTAGATCACGTCGTCGTTGAACAATCGAACCTCGCCGGCCTCCAACTCGCGTTCGGCGTTCGAAAGCACGTCGACGTTGAAGCCGAGAATCACGCGGTGTTCGGGTTCGCGAGCGGTGCCTGCGACCGCCACATCGCGCGGTGCGATGTCGCCGACTTCGGCGCGGAGAATCGGGACGTCGGCCTCGCGAAGCCCGTTTGCCATGGCCTCCAGACTGCCGAGCGTGTCGGCTTTGACGACGACGCCTTCCTCGGCGGTGTCGACCTCGATTTCGGCGAGTTGCGCTTTGACGTCGTCGACGACCTCGTCGAGCGGGCGGTCGCGGACGACCCGGACGGGCGCGCCGGCCATCGCGTCATCGAGGTCGGGTGCGGCGATTTTCACACCCGCGGCGGCGGTCACGCTTTCGACCCGCTCGAAGCGTTTTTCTACCCGGATTTCGGCGTTCGGTCGAGGCTGCAACAGCGCGCGAATCTCGGTGATGATCGGCTCGTCGACGCCGCCGACGACGATGGTGTCGCCCTCGCGAATAATGCCGTCGTAGACGACGACATCCAGCGTTGCACCGAAGCCACGCTCTTCTTTGACTTCGAGGACGGTTCCCTCGCCGGGGCCCTCGACATCGATCTCCATTTCGCTCTTCATGAAGCGCTGTGAGAGTCCCATGAGAACGGCCAGTAGATCGGGAACGCCCTCGCCGGTGAGCGCCGAACAGGGCACGACGCCGATGTTCTTTTGGAAGTTCTGGACGCGCCAGTAGAAGTCCGCCGAAAAGCCGTTATCGGAGAGTTCGCCGATGATTTCGTACAGATTCTCGTCGAGCCGCGATCGGGCGCTTTGGCTCTGGCCGTCGTAGCTCGGCTTGATTGGTGAGTCGGGCTGGGGGTTCCATCCCGGCGTCGTGTCGACCTTGTTGGCGGCGACAACGAACGGCGTGCCCGTGCGCTGGAGAATGTCGAGCGCCTCCTCGGTCTGTGGCTGAAAGCCGTCGTTGACGTCGACGACGAGAATGGCGATGTCGGCGAGCGCCCCGCCGCGCGAGCGGAGCGTCGAAAACGAGTGGTGTCCCGGCGTGTCAATGAAAAGCAGGCCGGGCAGATCGAAATCCGTGACCGAGACGAGCGTTCCCGACATGTCGGCGATGGTTTCGAGCGGAACCGCCGTTGCGCCGATGTGTTGGGTGATCGCGCCGGCCTCGCCGTCGCTGACCGCCGAGCCGCGGATTTTGTCGAGCAGGCTGGTTTTGCCGTGGTCGACGTGACCCAGGACGGCGACGATTGGCGTTCGCAGTGAGTGAGCGTGGTCGGACATGAGAGCATTCCTCAGAAAGTCGCGTTGTACCCAGAGAACGGAGGGTCGAAGTTAAGTGTTTCAACTTTCGTCGTCGTCAACGCGCTTGCGGTGTGTCGACATCGCTACCGGAGTCGCTGTCCGTCGTCAATCCGCGTCGACAACGCGGTTCTTCTGCCAACGCACCAGTTGCCCGCTCGGTTCAGTCGCGGGGATGGAACCGTCGAACCGCTTCTGTGACGCTCTCGCGACTGCCGAGGAAGGTCACATGATCGCCGTGTTCGAGCGTCTCGTCGGCCGCCGGCACGTGGGTGTCGCCGCCCCGGCCGATCACCGCGACGATACAGCCATCGGGGATGTCGGCGTTGACTTCCTTGATCGTCCGGCCGACCAGATCCGACGCGGTCAGTTCGATTTCTTGGACATCGTGACCCTCGCC
>LKMS01000050.1 GCA_001563965.1 Haloferacaceae archaeon PL-Br10_E2g29
CTGAACGAAGTGAGCAGTATTTGATTTTTTGTGAGCACAGATTCGAAACAGGGAGCGACGCGAGCGGCGTAGCCGTGAGCAGAGCGACTGCGGTTCGAATCCGGGCGAACCCATTTTTCCCAAGCTAAAAGAGTCGATCACTAGTACGGCAACTGTTCGGTTACTCTACTACCGAACGCTGTCGCTCGTTGGTTCGGAGACAACCCGTCGAGAAAATCCTACGAGGACTGCAGCGTGTACCGCTCGCCGTCTTTCGCGATCAATCCCTGTTTTTGTAGGCATTTGAGAATGCTGTAGAGTGCGATCTTTTTCATATTGAGACTGTCCTGGAGTTCGCCAACGGTTGCGGTACCGTGCATGGACAAAAAGAGATAGACCAGTTTCGCGCGAGGCGACCGAAGTTCGGTTGGCATCGAGAGCCGCGATGTCGTTTCTGCGATCATATCTGTTCCTTGGCTTCGACAATAATAAATGTACTCTACGTCAGATGTCGTAACCCAACTGAACGCTGAATGGGTTGATTTCGGTTCAGTTAACGCTCAACGCGGGTTTTGTGTGAACGTTCGTGCGTGATTCAGACAGGGCTGAGCGTGTCGAATTTCGACTCTCGACGTATGTGAGAGACATACTCACATGTAGTCGTTGAGCAAGACGCGGGCGCTGTGTGATCATCGACGAAATCTACACGATTTGTCTGTTCGCAACAGAACAACATAACAAGCCATCTGCCGGGATGTTTACAGCACCGCGAGGCCGACTCAGTAGCTTCTGATCTTTGGCTCGTAGGTCTTGTTCTCGCCTTCGAGAATAACCGGCCGGAACCACAGCTCCGGTGATCCACGGTTCCACGAGAGCATCGTGTGTTTGAGCCACTCGTCGTCGTTGCGCTCTTGGGCCTCCGCGCGCCAGTGTGCGCCGCGGAACTCCCTCCGTGCAAGTGCACCAACAGTGATCGCCTCTGCGAGATCGAGCAGATTCTGTGTCTCGATCGTCTGCAGCAGATCCGTGTTGAACGTTCGCGAGGGGTCCATCACCTTCACGTTCTGGTACTCGTCGCGTGCATCGCGGATGTCGCGCAGCGCCTGCTTGAGCCGATCTTCCTCGCGGAAGACGTTGACATTCCGCGTCATCGATTGCTGGACCTTCGACCGAACCTCCGAGTGGTGAACACCGTCTTCTTTATTTAACAACTCGTCAATCCGATCCTGTTCGGCACGGACCGTTGCGTTGAGCACTGTGTCGGGATCGGCTGGGTCGCCCGCTGCCACGGCACCA
The DNA here is from genome assembly GCA_001563965.1 of Haloferacaceae archaeon PL-Br10_E2g29. Lineage (GTDB taxonomy): Archaea > Halobacteriota > Halobacteria > Halobacteriales > Haloferacaceae > PL-Br10-E2g29. Next base: position 1,276 of record LKMS01000050.1, read on the forward strand.
CCGTCGGCGACGGCGTCGCCCGGCGAGCCCCCCTCGCCAAGCTCGACCGGACTATCGATGGTCGCGGTTTCATACTCGCCGCGCTGGCCCGTTTCGATTTTTGCGGGCTCCATCTCTTTGCCAGCGGCGTGGTAGCCGGCGCGCTTGCCGATTACGATGAGTTCGGGCAGTGCGTTGCCACCGAGTCGGTTTGCGCCGTGAACAGAGGCGCAGGCACACTCGCCGGCCGCGTAGAGGCCGCTCACACAGGTCTCGCCGTTCTCGTCGGTTTCGATGCCGCCCATCGCGTAGTGTTGGCCGGGCTTGACCGGCATCGGTTCTTTGGTCGCATCGACGCCCTCGAAGTCCTCGGCCAGATGGACGATGTTTTCGAGCCGGTCGATGATGCGTTCCTCGCCGAGATGGCGCATATCGAGATGGACGTACTCGTCCTCAATGCCGCGTCCCTCGTTGACCTCGGTGAGCTCGGCCCGCGACACGACGTCGCGAGAGGCAAGTTCGCCGTCGTTGCTCGCATAGCCGTGTTCGAACATGAACCGCTCGCCTTTCGCGTTGTACAGAATGCCGCCCTCACCGCGCACACCCTCAGAGATCAGCACGCCCGTCGATGGCAACGAGGTGGGGTGGAACTGGATAAACTCCATGTCTTCGAGCGGAACGCCAGCACGGTAGGCCATCGCTTGGCCGTCACCGGTACACGAGACGGCGTTGGTCGTGTGGTCGAACGCTTGGCCGGGACCGCCCGTTGCGAGAATGACGCCGTCGCGCGCTTTGAATCCCGAGAGTTCCCCGGTGGCAACGTCGTAGGCGACGACGCCGTGGCAGGTTCGGTCTTCGGGGCGTTCCTCCTCTGTGACCGCGAGGTTGAGCACGTGCCACTCGTCGTAGACTTCGATTCCTCGTTTGACGACCTGTTCGTACAGCGTGTGCAGCAGGTGGTGACCGGTTTCTGCGCCCGCGTACGTGGTTCGGGGGAATGAGAGCCCGCCGAACGGTCGCTGGGAGACACGGCCGTCTTCTTCGCGCGAGAATGCCATTCCCCAGTGTTCGAGCTGAATGACTTCGTAGGGACTTCGCTGACAGAGCGTTTCGATTGCGGGAGCGTCGCCCAGATAGTCCGAGCCCTTCATTGTGTCGTAGGCGTGATCCTCCCACGAGTCGCCCTCGCGGAGCGCCGCGTTGATGCCCCCTTCGGCCGCACCCGTGTGACTACGAACCGGGTGAAGCTTCGAGACAATCGCGACGTCCGCGCCGGCCTCTTGAGCCGCGATTGCCGCACGGAGTCCGGCGCCGCCCGCGCCGACGACGATTACATCGTGTTCGTACATGATTGAGTGATGGTTTGTGTTTGGTCTGGATACGTTTGAACCTTACCAGAATTTCAGGTTTTTCTTCACTGCTTCGCGCTTGAGTTCCTGAATGTGTTCGGTTAGTGGAATGTCTTTGGGACAGACGTTCGTACAGGAGAACTGGGTCTGGCACCGCCAGACGCCGTGTTCCTGTTCGATTGTTTCGAGTCGTTCCTGCTTGCGACTCTCGCCCTCGCGTTCGTCCATCGCAAACCGGTACGCCTTGTTGAGCGCGGCTGGACCGAGATACTGGTTGTCGCCCGCAGCGATGTTACACGAGGAGAAACAGGCTGCACACCAGATACACCGGGTCGACATCTTGACTTTCTCGCGGTTGGCGCGTGACTGTCGTTGTTCTTCGAGGTCGTTTCCGGGCGTCTCGTCGGGGTCGAAGTACGGATCGACCGACTCCATCTCCTCGTAGAAGTGATCCATGTCGACGACGAGGTCTTTGACGACGTCTTGGTGTGGGAGCGGTTCGATTCGAATCGGCTCGTCGAGTTCCGACACCTGTGTTTTACAGCCGAGGCGTTGTCTGCCGTTGACAAAGAAGGCGTCCGAGCCACAGATGGCCTGTCGACACGAGTGCCGAAAGGTGAGCGACGGATCGTAGTGATCGCGTGCGTACATCACCGCGTCGAGCACGGTCATGCCCTTGGTGAACGGCACGTGGAACGTGTCGAACCGTGGCTCCTGTTTCTCTTCGACTTCCGGGTCGTACCGGAACACCTTGATTTCGCGCGTCTCCTCGTCGGCCTTGGCTTTCGCGTCGGCTTCGGCCTGTCGTTGTGCCGACGCGTTGGCTCGCTCGCGTTTTTGTGCCGCTCGCTTTTGTTGTCCCGGTGAGGTGGACTCGGTTTCGGGCTCAGCGCTGGTTTCGGCGGTCGATTCATCGGTTTCTTGTTGTGGTGGCTGTGTACTCATGGTTAGAAGAACGTCGGGAGGCCGGCCCACGCGTTTGCGGTTCTGACCCCTTGGAACAGGAGAAGCGCGCTTGCGGCAATGAGTGTCCATTTGACAATCTGGCGCTTGGTTCCGGTCAGCCCTTGGTTGATCAGCGCGTTGTAGACGCCGTTGACGCCGTGGAACGTCGCGGTGAAGAGGAACAGAATCATCAGCGAGTAGTAGGTCCACATCTCCATGCGCGACTGACTCAGCGCGAACGTCACCTCGTCGGCGTGGTAGACGAAGTGCAGGAGGAAGAAGTGAAACGCGAGCACGACGACGAGAAACGCCGCGGTGAGTCGCTGCCAGAGCCACAGTCGGCCGCCTTTCGTGAACGACGAGTAGTGTTCTGCCATCTCAGAATGCCCCCGCGATGAACGTCGGTACCGATGCAACGGTGATTGCTCCGGTGAGAATCAACGACGCGTAGAAGCTCTTGTCCTGTGAATCCAACCCGATACCGAGATCGACTAACAACAGCCGGAGCCCGTTGAGGATGTGGAACACGGCAACTGCGAGCAGCCCGACTTCGAGAATCCGCACCAACAACAGGCTTTCGAGCGTCACGATCGTGGTTGTGTAGATGTCCTCGCCGGCGGCCAGCGTCGCTGGATCCTGACTTGCGGCTGGGATGGCGGTACTGAGCACGGCGATGTGGGTGAACAGATAGCCCACAAGCACCCAGCCGGTGAACTTGTGGAAAATCCAGGCCCACATGCCGGCCGAGAACTCCCGCCAGCGGCCGAAGTCCTCGATGAGGCCCCGATTGTACGACTGACTCATTATCGTATGTGGCTCCGTGCCGGGGTGGTATAGAAGTTACGTCGTCGCCGCGGTGACCGAGTGATTGCTAGCCGCTGCAATGGCAGTATTGTTACCGAGTTGACCGTTGTTGGCGTTCGACAACTCGTTTGGTTCGGCCACCGAGTTCGACGAGGTGACACAACGGATTGCCGGGGTAGACAACCGGGTTTTCGAGCAGTCCAACCATTAGGCCGGTGAACGGTGCGCTCACCGTTGTATCGTCGTTTTTGAACGGGTTCGTAATCGTACAGATAACGTCGCCCTCGTGAACGAGCGCTCCCCGGTCGTGATGCATATCGACGATGCCACCGACGTCCGACCGAATCCACGTTTTTTGTTGGTCGCTGGTGATGATCGTCCGCCAGCCGGGCCAGCGAACCGTCGGTGTGTTGAGCATCGTGTACTCCGCAAACACGCTTTCGACGCCCGCAAGCGCCTCATCGATCAAGCCGCGTTGAAACCGGTGGGCCTCACCCATTTCGATGGTGATCGTCGGAACACCATCCTTCGAGGCCTCCCGGCGGAGCGTTCCGTCCGATCCCTCGGTATCGAGCACCACGTTCGTTCCAAACGCCAGCGCGAGCCGATGGACGGCGGCGTCGGCCATGTCGGCACGAACGTGGAGCATATTTGTTCGCCCGCGCGTGGAGGTGTGAAAATCAAGCCCGAAATCACACGGCGCGATGAAGTTGGTGTAGATCCGATTTGCCATTCGTTTGGCACTCGTCGAATCCTCACGGCCCGGAAACGATCGGTTGAGGTCGCGGTCGTAAATCGGGAGATACCGTTGTTGGGCGAGAAACCCCGGAACGTTGAGCACGGGTAAACAGACCAGTGTGCCCGCGAGGTCACTCAGATCCCACTCGTGGGCGACCTCGCGGACGACCTCAATGCCGTTGAGTTCGTCACCGTGGGCCGCCGCCGAGAGAAACGCTGTCGGCCCCGGCTGTTCGCCGTTGATGATCGTTACTGGAATCCGGATTGGATCGCCCAGATACGTTTCGCTGATTCCGTAGCGAATGTTTTGGGTCTCGCCTGGATCGACCCGTCCACCGTTGTACGTAAACGCCCCGTCGTCAGTCATTACCGACCAGTGAGGCGGCGGCTATAAAAACCTCCGCGCAGCCGGTGACGATTCACCTGTCGCAACTACCCCAAGTGATCGACCTTCCCGGAGAACTCCAACGCCCACGCCCCGTTTCGCTTTTCGAGTCGCGTTAATCCACAGAGTGGTGCGTCAACACCGTCAGTTGAGCCAACGAGTCCGTGAACGACGCCGCCAACGGTGAGTCCGTGGCCGACCATGAGCACGGTTCCCTCGCTTTGCTCGACAAGCATTCTGGCCGTTTCGCCAGCGCGCGCTTCGGCTTCCGTGTGTGTCTCCGGGAACACAGGAACGACAAGTGGCTCGTGATCAAATCGAATCGTTTCGAACCACTCGGCGAGTTGCGCATCGGTCGCGGTTTCGGGGTCGCTGTCGAACCACTCGGCGTTGCGGTGTTCGCCAAGTCCCGGCTCACACCGGAATGTATGATCGGTTTCCCGGCAGAGTTCGTCCGCCGTTTGGACGGTTCGGAGAAACGGTGATGCGTAGACCGCATCGAACGCGATATCCTGCTCACAGAAGTACCAACCACACCGCCAGGCCTGCCATCGGCCGAGTTCGGTCAGATCGGGGTCATGAATGCGGTCGGCGTACGTGTGAAAGTCGGGGTCAACCGTGTCACGACGCTGACCGTGGCGGACGACCCACACGGTTTCTGTCATTGAGAGTGACTACATTGCGGCACCAGTATAGCTGTGTTGGCTGCACACATTTGCTGTGTTGGTCGTACACACGCCACAGCCCGCCGAATAGACCGGCATTTCTATGCTCATTGGTCGGCTCTTTCCGTGTATGATTGCAGACGATTCTGTTCGGGTGGGTGTTCTCTCGCTGCACAACAGCAAAGAGACGAAGGCGATCTTGAACGCAATCGAGGATCTCGGCCACGACTCCGTCTGGCTCCGCAACGAAAACACGGCGATCACGATTCGCAACAGCGAGGTGACGCTCGAACCCGATGTCGACGTTATCGCTAATCGGATGTTGCTCTCGAACACCGAAGAACCAGCCGAGGGTCTCGGATTGGCAACGACGTTCGACCGGATTCGACCGATGTTGAATCGGCCGGATGCCGTGCTCACCTCGATCCACAAGTTTGCGACGGCGACAACGCTGGCGCACTGGAACATTCAAGTGCCCGACGCGCTGTTGGCGCTCTCGAACAGCCGGCTCAACGAGGGGCGAGAGCAGTTCGGCGAGGTCGGCGTCTACAAAACGGCGATCGGTACCCACGGCGGCGGGACGTGGAAGGTCGATCTCACCGAACCGGTCAATCCGAAAGTCGGCAACAGACAGGCGTTTTTGCAGCGACTTATCGACCGCGACGATGCCGAACACCGCGACCTCCGGGTGTACATCGTTGGCGACGAAATTATTGGCGCGATGTACCGTTATGCCCCCGAGGGCGACTGGCGAACGAACGTTGCGCTCGGTGGAGCGGTCAAGGATGCGACCGATGACATGCCGGATGCGGCCGCAGAAACTGCGCTGTACGCCGCCGACGTGCTCGATCTCGATTACGCTGGCGTCGATCTCGTGGAGGGTCACGACGGCTGGTTCGTCCTCGAAGTCAACCCTACCGCTGGTTTCAAAGGACTGTACGAGGCGACCGGCAAGAGTCCCGCACCCTACATCGCCAAACTCGCAATCGAGCGTGGCGGGGGCCGCGTTGACGACGAGCGGGTCAACGGACTGGCGACGTCGCTCGATGACTCGCGGCCGTCGTCAATGCCGCGACCCGATCCGCCGACGACCGATGAAATGCCGCTTATCGGCTACATCGAAGAAGTCGTCGTCATCGGGACGAGCGGCTCCGAACAGACCAACGCGAAATCCGATACGGGTGCGACCCGAACCAGTATCGACACCAAACTCGCCGCCGAAATCGGTGCGGGTCCGATCAAGAGCATGACGACCGTTAAATCGGGCAGCCACAAGGTCTCCAAGGCTCGACCCGTTGTCGACCTCGTTATTGGAATCGGCGGCAACCAACACACCGTGACCGCGAGTGTCGAAGATCGGGGGCACATGCAGTACCCACTGCTGCTTGGTCGCGACATTCTCCAACACTACCGGGTCGACGTCAGGCGCCGAGCCGACAGCGACCCCGACGGCGAAAGCCGAGGATCGAAGTATCTCGAAGAGTAAGCGAAGGGGTTGACGCGAGAGCAGGAGAACGAAAAGCGGAGGGCCGACTGATTTCCAGCGGGCACGTGATCGGTTATCCCGCGTTGATATTATGCTACTGAGTGAGGACAGAATCAAATACTACTACCCGTATTAGCTACGTAATGGGGTACCAACATTCGATAGCTCCCCGCGCTTCGGCCGCACTCGACCCATGACAGACCAGTGTCCGCACGATCTGCTGCGCACGATCAACCGCCGACGAGCCTGTCTGCAGGCGATCGTCGCAGAGCCACAGGAGAAGCGCGAACTCGTCGAAACGCTGTCGACGCCGCGGTCAACGCTCGATGCGATCGTCAGAGAGCTCGAACAGGCCGACCTTGTCGCATACCGAAACGGGGTCTGGCGGGCGACAGTTGCGGGCCGTGCAGCCGCGGCGGTCTACACCGACTGTATCGAGTCGCTCGAATCGATTCACGCGGCGGGAACGCTGCTCTCGACGCTGGAGGGGTCGCCACCGCCAGCAGCCGTGATTGACGGCGCAAAAACGTTCATGGCTACCGACCCCGTTCCCGACGCCGTTCTCGTCGAATTTCTCGACCGAATCGCTGCGGCTGATCGGATCCGCGGTGTCGCCCCGCGGGCGCTTTCGGGCTATACCGGCCAGGTCTTCACGCGCGCAGTCAAAACGGGATCAACGCTCGAATTTGTGCTTGCCGAACGTGTGCTCTCACAGCTCTCGCAGATCGATCCTGAAACGGTCGCCAACCGTCTTGATCACGAGGCGCTGTCGGTGTACACCGCACCGGTGTCGATTGAGTTCGGCTTCTGGATTGCCGACAGCCCTGAGCACCTCGGTATAATCGTGTATGCGGATCGCGGCATTGAAGGGATACTCGTCAACGACTCCGACGATGCGATTTCGTGGGCGCAAACCCAGTACGACTCGATTCGTGCGGATGCCTCACCGGTCACTGCTCAACGAATCAATACACCGTAGGCGTCCTGGTTAATTTTCCACTCGGCGGGCGAACCGACGCGAATGTGTGTTGCATCGGTTCTCCGCGCCAACGCCCAGTCAAACCCTCGTCGAGCCGTTGGATAACAGTACAACAAAGTGACTAATGGGGAAACGTTGAATCCGCGCCCCCGTGACATGGAACCATGGCGAGTTCTGATGATACAACCGTTCGTATTGAACGCGATGGCGCTGTCGGTCGCGTTGTTCTCAATCGCCCAGCGCATCTGAACACCATCACTCCTGTGATTCTCTCGGAACTGTCAGCCGCTATTGACGACCTTGAGGCCGATCCGGACGTTCGGTGTCTCGTGCTTTCGGGTGCCGGCGACCGCGCGTTTTCGGCCGGTGCCGATCTGAGCGGGTTCGCCGACGAGTCGCTCTCGTCGATCGATGCGGTCGAACTCGCACGCACCGCCCAGCGGACGTTTGCGAAATTCGAGACCTGCGACATGCCCGTGGTTGCCGCCGTCGATGGCTACTGTCTCGGCGGTGGCATGGAGCTTGCGGCGGCTGCAGACCTTCGTATTGCCAGTACGGACGCCGTGTTTGGCCAGCCCGAACACCGTCTCGGATTGCTGCCCGGTTGGGGTGGCACACAGCGACTTTCGCGACTCATTGGCGAAAGCCGCGCAACAGAGATTATTTTCACCGGTGACCGCTACAGTGCCGCAGAGATGGCTGACTACGGGTTCGTCACCCGCGCGGTCGACCCCGACGAGTTCGATGTGGCTGCCCAGTCAGTAGCCGACACGTTGGCAGCGGGCCCACCGATCGCCCAGCGGTACACCAAGCGAGCGATCGTGGCAGGTCGCGAAAGTACCGAGGCCGGTCTCGAACTCGAAGCGCAATCATTCGGTCACCTGTTCAGCACGCACGACTTCGAAGCCGGGTTGGCTGCGTTCACCGACGATACTGAGCCAACGTTCACGGGCGAGTAACGCTGGCGGCACCGGGACGATTTTTTGCGAGCAGATGCGTTGTCACACCGCTCACGGCACGGGTTTTTCGTGTGACAGATCACCATTCTCGGTGCGATTGATGAAGTTTATATATCGGCGCTTCATCGATAGAGTTGCAGACGCTCGATTGGTGTAGTCCGGCCAATCATCTTGGCCTTTCGAGCCGAGGACCAGGGTTCAAATCCCTGATCGAGCATTCCA
>LKMS01000051.1 GCA_001563965.1 Haloferacaceae archaeon PL-Br10_E2g29
GGGGGATAGAAAACAAAAACGAGCAGCGCGTACGGCTCCGGCCGTAGACAAGCCGAAACCCGTATGTCCGCTGCGGGGCAACCGATCGGTAATGGAGTGCGACAAGTGTGACCGCGAAGCGGTCATGCATGCGGCGTATTCGGGCGGGCATCTCTGTGAGCACCATCTCCGCCGATCGGTCGAAAAACGGGTGCGACGACGGATCCGCGAGGATGCGTTGCTCTCGCAATCAAGCACGCCCAACAGTCCCGAAACGTGGGTCATCGGGCTGTCGGGCGGCAAAGACAGCGTCGTGTTAACGCATATTCTGGACGAAACGTTCGGCAAGGATCCCCGCGTCGAGATGATTGCACTCACGATCCACGAAGGGATCGAGGGCTATCGCGACGCGAGTCTCGACGCCTGTATCGAACTCGCCGACGACCTCGAGATGCGCCACGAGGTCGTCTCCTACGAGGAGGAGTTCGATATTCGCATGGACGATGTCGCCGCAGACGACCCGCTCGATATGGCGCCGTGTGCGTACTGCGGCGTGTTCCGCCGCGACCTGCTCGAACGCTATGCCGACGAGTTTGGAGCCGATAAGTTACTGACGGGTCACAATCTCGATGACGAAGCGCAGACCGCGCTGATGAACATCCTCGAAGGCGACGTCAAACAGATCGCCAAACACTTCGATGCCAGCCTCGGCAGCTTCGACGCCCGACACGAACAGGACGATTTCATTCCACGCGCCAAACCACTGCGCGACATTCCCGAAAAGGAGGTGGCGCTGTACGCCCATCTCGCAGAACTTCCCGCACACATCACCGAGTGTCCCCACGCCAGTGAGGCCTACCGTGGCGAGATTCAACAGCTGCTCTGGAAATTAGAGGAGAACCATCCGGGAACGCGCCATTCGATCATGTCCGGCTACGAGGAACTCGCCGAACTCACCGCCGAACGGTACCGTGGCCACGGCGACGACGGAACCGAGAGCGATCTCAACGAGTGCGAACGCTGTGGCTCGAAAACCGGGAGCAACATTTGTCGAAAATGCCGGTTGATCGAGTCGATCGCGGCCGTCTAACACGGGGACGTCGTCTCCGGACATTGACCGTTCTGAATTAAGCGATGTCTACGGCGGTTGCTGGTGTCTGTCGAGTGTAAGACGCGAGTACAACACGCGCCTTTCGAGAGTACAACACGGCGTTCGTAGCTGTCCCACATCGATAGGCCGTCGACTGCAACGGCGAGAGAACCCGCTCAACGGGGTGGATACGGCAAAAAATGGTCGAGAGTCGTCGGCGACGTTACCGGATAACGTCGAGGCCGTTGTTCCGCTCGAGTTCATCCTGGCCGCCGTCAGACTGCCACTGGGCGGTCTGCTGGCTGCCGTTGGTGGTCTGGCCGGGATCGTTGATGCTGGCACGCGATTTGTCGGCCTGTTTCTGCGTCGACGGGCCGAGTACCTGTGCGCTTTGGACGCCGGTCATGATCGCCATGACGCGAACCTTGCCCTTGTAGCTGTCCTGAATCCGTGCGCCCCAGATCACGTTCGCGCTCGCTTCGAGCCGCTCGGTGATGTTGTTGGCGATGCCCTCGGCCTCTTTGAGTGTGAGGTCCGGGCCGCCAGTGATGTGGACGAGTCCACCCGAGGCACCGCGATAGTCGACATCCAACAGCGGATGGTTCATCGCGTCGTTAACGACCTCTTGGGTCTTGTTTTTGTCCTGAGTTTCGCCGACCAGCATGACGGCGACGCCGCCCTGGTTCATGATCGACGACATATCCGCGTAGTCGAGGTTGATCAGCGATGGTTGAGTGATCGTCTCCGAGATTCCTTTGACGGTTTCGGCGATGATCTGGTCCATGACCGAGAACGCCTTGCCGATTGGGAGGTTCGGGACGTAATCCAGCAGGCGGTTGTTGTCGAGCACGATGATCGAGTCGGCCGTGTTGCGGAGGCGTTCGAGTCCCTCCTCGGCTTTGACCGTTCGTGCGCGCTCAACGTTGAACGGCGTCGAGACCATCCCGACGACGATTGCGCCCTGTTCTTTGGCGATTTTCGAAACAACGGGGGCCGCGCCGGTACCCGTGCCGCCGCCCATGCCGGCAGTCACGAAGACAAGGTCCGCTTCTCCGAGAACCTCTTTGATCGTGCCCTGGGCCATTTCGGTGGCTCGTTCCCCCATCGATGGGTCGCCACCGGCACCGAGTCCGGCAGTGAGCGATTTGCCGACCAGAATCTTCGTGTCGGCCTCGATCATTTTGAGGTGCTGTTTGTCGGTGTTGATCGCGATCGTATCCGCGCCGTCAACGCCGATGTTGTACAGCCGGTTGATCGTGTTGTTCCCGGCCCCACCGCAGCCGACGATCACAATTCGTGGATCGCCAAACTCCTCGCCGTCGCTGTCGAGCGAGGCGTCCATGTCGCGCTTTTCGGCTTCTGCATTGTCGAGTGCGTCTTGTACAATGTCCTGCATAGTTACACCTTCGCCCAGCTGCGGTCGTTGTTTCGTCGTCGTGGTTCTGTGCCATCGCTGTCGTTGAGCATCTCGCGAACGGCCGACCGGATTGCCTCACTCCGGTTTGGGAACTGGCCGGTTTCGACCATTTCCTCGACCTCGTCGATCTGCTGCTTCGGAATTCGTAGTGTCACACGCTCCATTGGTGCATTCCCCGGTAAGACACTCGGCTGAGCCGATTGGTATCCTACACCACACCCGGTAACCGAGCTGTGCTGTAAGACGATTGTCTTACGCATCTCTACGATGAGAGGGTATGTATATAAAATTAACGGATATTGTAAGACAAAACGTCTTTCGCCCGACGCTACACAGCGGGTTGGCTGCTAATTCGCGGGTTAGGGGCCCTCTAACACGTCAGCTGCCGGGGTTCGCCGACCACAACTCGGACAGAATGCCCAGTCGGAGCTGAGCTCGTCGCCACACTCACAAACTGGTGTGTGAGCGGCTTTCTCGCCGCAATTCGGGCAGTAAACGTGATTTTCGGACACGGTTTCGCCACACTGCGAACAGCTGTGACCGGTGTGTGACGTGTGTGGCGGGTGAACCGGCGTTTCGGCGGAAGATGTCTTACGTTTTCGGTCAGTTGTGGGGTTCTCATCGCCTGAATCGGGTCGCTGAGGGGTTTCAACCCTCTCCGTGTCGGTCGAAACGGTCGCGTCGTCAGCGGTCACGCCCGAGAGCGTAATATTGACCGACACATCGGGGACGATGGACTGGGCTGGCTCGTGGTGTCGCTCGGACAGACGCGCGGCAAGGCGGTCGTCGACAACGCGGTCGATTCGGCTGTCGATGAGCTGATCGATCGAAGACGTGTGAGACGAAACGGGGCTGTCTGTCTGCAATGTGTCGGCAGGATCACGGGCGACGGTGTCGAGGTAATGCCGAAGTGCGTTCCGCATCACCTCGCTTTTCGAGGCTTCAAACGCCTCTAACCGCTCGATGAGCGCGTCGTCGGCGCGAAACGTGATCTTGCTCATGTTTCACTCATCAGCGTATACAAATATGAATCTTCCTCCGCGTCAGACAGGTGTCTGTCAGACACGTGTACGCGGCCGCCGAAAGGTAACGCTTAATGGCTCGAACGGGATACGGGTGAGTGCCCGCCCTTAGCTCAGCCTGGTAGAGCAGTCGACTGTAGATCGACTTGTCCCCCGTTCAATTCGGGGAGGGCGGACTGCGAGATTTTCACTCCGTTCAAATCTCGATAGCGAGCGGTGTAACCGCGAGCTTTTTTTCGACCAACGGGATGAACAAGGTAAGAGCCCCGTCAATCGCTGTCTCACAAGCCATTTAGCCTCCGCTCTCATGAACTCGCACATGAGCTACGAATCGAACCTCGACCGAGCAATCGAGCGGCTGCCGGACCTCGGCGGCTCCGACGAACGTCTCCAGGTTCCCGACGCCAACGCACAGAAGGACGGCGCGTTTACCCGACTCACTAATCTCTCTGAAATCGCCGACGCGCTCGATCGCGACCCAGAACACCTCCACAGCGCGATCCAGCGCGACCTCGGAACGGCCGGCCAGTACGACGATGGCCGCGCACGGTACAACGGCTCGTTCTCCGGCGACGACTTCGATGCAACGGTTGAATCCTACATGGCCGAGTACGTCACCTGCTCGGAGTGTGGCCTCCCCGACACCCGACTCGTGATGGAAAACCGCACCCAGATGCTCCGGTGTGAGGCATGTGGCGCGTTCCGACCGGTCGCCAAACGACGGTCGACCTCCCAGCGGACCGACCGCCCGGATGTCGAAGAAGGCGAGACCTACGAGGTCAAAATCACCGGCACGGGCCGCAAAGGCGACGGTGTCGCCGAAAAAGGCAAGTACACCATTTTCGTTCCCGGCGCACAGGAAGGCGACGTCGTTGACATCTACATCAAGAACATCAGCGGCACGCTCGCGTTCGCCCGACTGGCCTGAAACAACTGGTGTACGACAGCCACTGCGAACCGACCGCAATCGAATGATCTCCACGAGACGGTGACCGATGTTTTCAAGCCGTTCGTGGCGAACAGTCTACGTGTGTCCTCGGCCGTCGCCATCTCGTTTGATCTGTTTGGAACGCTCGTCGATGTCGACAGCGACGACGACCCCACGGCCGCCGTTGCCGCCGAACTCGACGCGCTCGGCGTGGCGGTCCCCGACGATTGGAACGCCGCCTACCGCGAGCCACATATTGAGGCACCCGCGGGCGCCGAAGTACCGCTTCCAGCACACGTGAGTCGGGCGCTCGCCAGCCGCGGCATCGACGCGCCGAACAACGCCGCTCGCCGGGCCGTCGTCAACGCCTTCGATCCGGCCGTTTCGACCCGACCGGGTGCTGTCAAGGCCGTCAAAAACGCCGCCGAGTACGGCCCGGTCGGCCTGCTGTCGAACTGTTCGGTGCCCGAACTCGTCGGGCGGACGCTGATCCGCTCGGATCTTGCGCGATCTGAGTTCGATGCAATCGTCTCAAGTGTCGGCTGTGGCTGGCGAAAGCCCAATCAGCGAGCGTTTGCAGCGATTGCAGCCCGGCTGGAGCGCAGCACTGCCCAGCTCATTCATATTGGCGACAACCCGGCAACCGACGGTGGCGTCGTCGACTGCGGCGGCTCGTTTATTGATGTCGCCGAAACACCGCTTGCGACCCTTGAAGACCGACTCAGCGAGCACTGGTCGCGATGTCCATGATTGCCGCCGGGGTCGTACTCGGTGCGGCCCTGTTAGATCGACTGGTCGGCGAACCACCCGAGCGCGTTCATCCGGTCGCGCTGTTCGGCCGCCTCGTCGCGCCGCTCGACGGTGAGTGGCGGTATCCCTGCGCGGTCGGCACCGCGGGTGCCGTGTTCCTCCCGCTTTGTGTGGCCGTCGTTGTTGCGCTCGCTGTCGGCGCTGGCGGCGTAGTACATCCCTTGGGGGGCGGCATTGTCGCCACCGTGACTCTGTTTTCGGTCACCAGTCTCCGGCTGCTGTGTTCGACCGCGAGCACCGTGATCGAGCGCTCCGAAACCGACCTTCGGCGTGCACGCGAGGAACTGCTCGCGCTGGCCGGTCGCGACGCGACGACGCTCTCGGCCGGCGAGGTTCGGAGTGCCGCGGTCGAAAGTAGCGCCGAAAACCTCGCCGACGGGTTGGTCGCACCGCTATTCGCCTTCGGCGTCGTTGCAAGCCTCGTGGCCGGCCGGGTTGATCCCCCTGTTGCGCTCGCGCTGGCGACCGCAGCGGCGGCCTGGGTGAAAGCCGTCAACACGATGGACTCGATGGTCGGCTACCGATCGAAACCCGTGGGAACCGCCAGCGCCCGCCTTGACGACGTGGTAATGTGGGTTCCCTCGCGACTGACCGCAGTTGTGCTTTCTGTGGCCGCGCTAAGCCCCGATCCGGTGGTGTCGGCGCGGCGGTGGGCCCGGAAACCGCCGTCGCCAAACAGCGGCTGGCCGATGGCGACGCTGGCGGCCGCGCTGCAGGTTCGCCTCGAAAAGCCGGGCGTCTACATCCTCAACGAGATCGCCTCGTTGCCGACGGTCGAAGAAGGCCAGCGTGGCGTCGCACTCGTCCGGCGCGCCGGCTGGCTCTCGTTCGGTCTCACGGCGGTGATCGTCGTTGGCTGAGTCGAACAGGGCGGTCGCCGTCGGGCGAGCGATCCGCGGCGCAATCGGCTTTTTGACCCGCATACCTGTTCGGGCGGGCGAGGCTGACTGGGAGGCCTTCCGGCGGGTAGCCTACAGCATTCCACTCGTGGGCTACCTGATCGGCGCGCTCGCAGGACTGGCATTCTTTCTCCCGGTCCAGCCGCCGACGACCGTCGCTGCCTACCTCGTCATCCTGTATCTCGTCTCGGGAATCACGCATGCCGACGGGCTGGCCGATGTTGGCGACGCGATAGCGGTTCACGGCGACCGCGACCGCCGACTCGACGTGCTCAAGGATTCGGCAACGGGCGTTGGCGGCGCGCTCGCGTTGGCGACGACGCTGCTCGTGTTGACGCTCGGTGCCCTTGCGTTTGCGGGCGTGTCTTCGATGACGGCGTTTCGCATCGCGCTCGCCGCAGAGGTCGGCGCGAAACTCGGGATGGTGCTGGTGATCTGTTATGGCCGGCCGGCCCACGATGGGCTCGGCTCCCAGCTCGTCGGAACGTTGCCGCCGCGGGCATTCGGCGGCGCGCTGCTCGTCTCGCTTCCCGTCATGCTGTTCGCCCCGCAGGGCGCGACGATGGCGCTCATCGGCGCGTTCGTTGCCGGCCCGCTCGTCGGGTTGGTCATGCTGACGTGGGGCCACCGCGCGCTCGGCGGAGTCAACGGCGACGTGATCGGGGCGACCAACGAGGTCGCCCGCGCGGTCGCCTTGCATCTGGGGGTGTCGGCGTGGATTCTCCTCTGAGCGATTCTGCCCGGCGACTGTGTCGACAACGCGAGTCGGGAAGCCGATGCGGAACAACCCAATGAACTGCGGAAAAACCCAATGAACGCGCTCATCATGTGTGGTGGAAAAGGAACACGCCTGCGGCCAGCCGTCGGCGACACCGAAAAACCGCTCGTCGAGATCGGCGACAAGCCGCTGATCGACCGCGTTGCCGACGCGGTGTGGAGGGCAAAAATCCGTGGCGACACAATCGAGACGGTGCATGCCGCCGTTTCTCCGGCGACCCCCGCGACGGCCGCACATCTCCACGATGACGACCGGATTCGGTGTCTCGAAACCGCCGGCGAGGGCTACGTTGCCGACCTGACAGCCGCACTCGACCACGTTGGGCGACCCGCACTCACCGTCACGGCCGACCTGCCGTTTCTCACCGCAAGCCACGTCGAACGCGCCAGTCGGGTTGCCGGCGGCGACTCCCTGACGGTCTGCGTACCCGCGTCGCTCACGGCGTCACTGGGCGTCAGCGCCGAAACAGCGATCGAACACGAACAGCGGACGGTGGTGCCGACCGGGCTCAACGTCGTCGGCAAGCGGAGCGACGAGCGTGTCATCTGGGCCGACGAGCGACTCGCGTTCAACATCAACCGGCCATCGGATCTCGACCGAGCCCGTGGCTACATCAACTCGTGATGGGTGTGAGCGAGGAACAGAATCCGAGTATCGGGTGGAAATGGGCCCCAGGCGAGAGACAGAGAACCGTTGCTGTCGAGACAGCGATGAAGAGAGACGGGAGGGAACCACAAACGAATCAACACGGAACCGCTGCCGAGTAAAAAATACAGCCTTATTTATTTTCGACACATCCCCCGTGTAGTGGACCCTCACCGCATCGACTCGCTCAACCGCGTTCCGCACGGTGGAACTGCAGACCCTCGGGTTCTCGATTTTAGCGCGAATACGAACCCCGAAATCCCCGAGGGTGTGGTCGCCGTCTACGACTCGGCGCTCGTGGCGGCCCGGCGGTATCCGACCGACGACTACTGTGAGTTCCGCGCGGCCGCCGCCCACTATATCGGGGTGACGGGAACCGAAATTATTCCCGCACCGGGTGCGCTCGCGGGCATGCGGTTGGTGTTTTCGCTTGTGGTCGGCTCGGGCGACAGCGTCGCACTCCCCGAACCGAGTTTTAGCGAGTACGCCCATGAGGTTCGGTTGCAGGGCGGCCACCCTGCGTTCGTCGCACACGACCGCATGCTGGAAGTTGATCCGGCTGACCACGAGATGGTCGTCGTCTGCAACCCGAACAATCCGACCGGCGAGTGCTACGACCCCGCACAGCTCGAACGGTTCGCCGAGCGCTGTCAGGAGACGGAAACAACGCTGTTGGTCGATGAGGCGTTTTTGGATTTTACGAGTCAGCCATCGCTCGCCGGCACGCCGGGCGTCGTCGTCGCCCGCTCGCTGACCAAAATCTTCGGCCTCCCCGGCCTTCGAGCGGGATTTCTGGTCGCCACCGGCCAACTCCGTGATCGGCTCGATGTGGCACGACTGTCGTGGACCTTGAGTACGCCCGCCGCCGCCGTCGGGGCGCACTGTCTGAGCGACACGGCGTTCATCAACGACACCCGCGAGCGTGTTGACACCGAGCGCGAACGCATGCGCGAACGACTTGCAGACCGGTTTACGGTGTATCCATCGAGCAGTCCATTTTTGCTCTGTGAGACGGCCGATCCGGTTTGTGAGGTCGTCGAAGAAGCCAAACAGGCGGGAATCGCCATCCGCGATGCGACCACGTTCCGCGGACTCGACTCACACATTCGGGTCGCTGTCAAGCGCCCACACGAGAACGACCAACTTCTCGCGGCGTTCGACGTCTGAGGGCAGGGTGACTAGCGGGTCGAATCCGGCGGCTGAGCGCAACTGAGATAGGGATTGAGCCCAACTGGGAGGTATGTCAGACCAACAGCGCGAGACGCCCGGCCGAGGAATCAAACCCGAAGCGCGCCCGATTGAGCCGACTGCGCCCGACGAGTTCGGCCTCGTGCAGGTGTTCTGGGGAAGCGGCAAGGGCAAGACCACCGCCGCGATGGGCATGGGCTTTCGGGCGGCCGGTCACGGCTACCGCGTCCATATGCTCCAGTTCATGAAAGGCGGCGCCGACAGCGTCGAGGCCATTCGTGGCGAGTACAACGCAATCGCGGCCATGCCCGGCTTTTCGTACGAAAACACCGGCCACTACGGCTGGCACGCGATGGCTGACGGCACCAGTGACACCGACCACGAAACAAAGGCCAACGCGGGCCTCGAACGAACCCGTGAACTCATTGCAGCCGCTCGCGACGCGGATCTCACCACGCCGTTCGATCCCGATGGTTCACCGGATGACGGCGTTCACATGCTGATTCTCGACGAGATTCTGTACGCCGCCGACCGCGACCTCATCTCGCCCGACGACGTGCTTGCGCTCATTGACGACAAGCCCACCAACCTCGAACTCGTGTTGACCGGCAGCCACGAGGAGCCCTCATATCTGACCGATCGCGCCGACCTTATTTCGGAGATCAGCAAACGGAAACACCCGATTGACGCCGGCCAGCGCGCGCGGTCGGGAACGGAGTACTGACCAGGCGGATGGCCCGAACGATTCTCGTCGCCGGGACGGCCTCACATGTCGGCAAAAGCACGGTCGCCGCCGGACTCTGTCGGTTGCTCGCCGACCGCGGTGTGCGCGTCGCGCCGTTCAAGGCCCAGAACATGAGCAACAACGCGCGGGCGGTGCCGCGAGCGCCCGTGGCTGTCGGCGGCGA
>LKMS01000052.1 GCA_001563965.1 Haloferacaceae archaeon PL-Br10_E2g29
GTCAAAGAGGCGATCACGGTAGGCATTCCGGTCATCGCAATGTGTGACTCGAACAACCAGGTCAGCAACGTCGACCTCGTCATCCCGACGAACAACAAGGGTCGTCGCGCGCTGAGCGTTGTCTACTGGCTGCTTGCCAACGAGACGCTCGACCGCCGCAACGCGGGCACGGTCTACGCGCTCGAAGAGTTCGAAGACGCGCTGTAAGCCGCCGACACTCGTTTTTGTCGACGCGGTTGATGTCACCGAGAGTCTGTTCTCCACGTCGGCAGCAGTTGGTCGCGCCATCGACGACGCTCTCGGGTGCCGTTGTGCCGTGTCGCTTGTTGTGTAACCCAGTGACTCAGTAGCAGAAAATCGATCCGCACCACCGTGCGGATCACCGCGTCCATTCCCCGTTTCCCGTGTGGAGGTCAGCGTTCGTCTCTCACACCGTGACTGCCACCGGATGGTGGCACTCCACGTACCTAGTTACTCTATAGAGACATATAAAAACCTACGCTCTAGTGGCATAGATAATGACGAACCTGATTCGGAACCTGTTTTGCGGCTGGCCACCCGAGAGGTCGGTATGACTGTCGTCAGTGCGCCGGGGAAGGTCTATCTCTTTGGAGAACACGCAGTCGTCTACGGCGAACCCGCCGTGCCGTGTGCGATCGAAAAACGCGCGACCGTCACCGCCACTCCGCGTGCGGATGACCACATTCGAGTCGAAGCCCGCGACCTTTCGCTCGATGGCTTCGCCGTTGAGTACGCCGGCTCGCCGGAGGACCGGCCCGATATCGACGTCTCGGAGTCGCTCATCGAGGCGGCAATGGGATACGTCGACGCCGCGGTGCGCCAGGCGCGCGACGCGGCCGACGAACCCAACGCCGGCTTCGACATCACCGTCGAGAGCGACATTCCACTCGGTGCGGGGCTGGGGTCGTCGGCCGCAGTCGTCGTTGCCGGCATCGACGCCGCCACGCGGGCGCTAGGTGAACCGCTCGATCGCCGTGAACTCGCTGACCGGGCGTACCGCGCGGAGTACGACGTCCAAGACGGCCAAGCTTCGCGCGCCGACACGTTCTGTTCGACGATGGGCGGGGCGGTTCGCGTCGCCGGTGACGACTGCCGGACGCTTGCCACGCCGAAACTCCCGTTTGTCGTCGGCTTCGACGGCGGCGCGGGCGACACCGGTGAACTCGTAGCGGGGGTTCGGTCGCTCCGCGAACGGTACGATTTCGCCGCCGACACGGTTGCAGCGATCGGGGATATCGTCGCCGAAGGTGAGTCGTTGCTCGCGGCTGCAGACGCCGACAGCGAGGCGAGCGACGCGCTCGTTGGCGAACTCGGCGAACTCATGAACATCAACCACGGGTTGTTGTCGGCGCTTGGGGTCTCCTCGCGGTCGCTCGATACGATGGTCTGGGCGGCCCGTGAAGCGGGCGCGGCGGGGGCAAAACTCACCGGTGCGGGCGGCGGCGGCTGCATCGTTGCGCTCGATTCAACCGAGGAAACGAAACGAAGTTTGCAGTATACACCGGGCTGTGAGGAGGCGTTTCGCGCCCGTCTCGCGACCGAAGGCGTCCGTGTGGAGGAGCCGTAGATGCCTGCGGATTCGACCGCCCAGACGCCGACCGCCACGCCAACGATTCTCAAACTCGGCGGCAGCGTTATCACGGACAAGGATTCGCCTGAGACCGTCAACGACGCGGCGCTCGACCGCGCGGTCGACGCGATTGCTGACGCGAGCGACCAGTCCGGCTCCTCGCTCGTCATCGTTCACGGTGGCGGGAGTTTCGGCCACATCCACGCCGCCGAATACGGGGTTTCGACGACCGAGGGGAGCCATGACCTGGAGGCGGTGACGACGATCCACGGGGCGATGAAACAACTCAATCGAGTTGTCGTCGATCGACTCGGGTCGGCTGGTGTGCCCGCGGTGCCCGTTCATCCGCTGTCGGCGGCGAGCCGTGACGCCGCGGGCGAGCTTTCGTTGTCGGCGACGGCCGTTTCGGGGCTCTTGGATGAAGGGTTTGTTCCGGTTCTTCACGGCGACGTGATCGCGCACGCAGGCAAAGGCGTGTCCGTCCTGAGTGGTGACGAGGTCGTCACTACCCTCGCGACCTCGCTCGGCGCCTCGCGGGTCGGGCTCTGCTCGACGGTTCCGGGCGTGCTCGATGACGACGACGAAGTCATTGAGACGATTCGCGACTTCGAGTCGGTTACGTCGGTGCTGGGCGCAAGCGAATCGACCGACGTCAGCGGCGGCATGGCGGGAAAAGTCCGTGAATTGCTCGCATTGGCCACGCCGGCATGCGTGTTTGGCCCCGACGACGTCAGCGATTTTCTTGCCGGTGGCGAGCCGGGAACGCGGATCGAGCGTCGGTAGCAATCGGCGCGAGCCCAAACGCTTATTCGCCGGACAGGCCGAGTACGGCTATGGACGAGGAACGTGTTTTTGCGCGCCTGTCGGCGGTGAGCGATCCCGACCTCGGCGGCGACATCGTCTCGCTGGGGCTCGTCAATGCGGTCGATGTGGACGGCAACGAGATCCGAATCTCGCTGGCACTCGGTGCGCCGTACTCGTCGACCGAGTCACAGATCGCCACCGCTGTTCGAGAGGCCTTCGCCGATGACGACGTCGAGGTGTCGCTCACGGCGGCAATGCCCACGGCGCTACGCACGGACAACGAGGTGCTGCCGAACATCCAGAACATTATCGCCGTCGCCTCCGGCAAGGGTGGCGTCGGCAAATCGACCGTGTCGGTGAACCTTGCGGCGGGATTGGCCGCCCGCGGCGCCCGGGTTGGCCTCTTTGATGCGGATATTTACGGCCCGAACGTTCCCCGGATGGTCAACAGCGACGAGGGCCCGCAGGCGACCGAGGACAAAACGTTGATTCCGCCCGAACGCTACGGGGTGAAACTCATGAGCATGGACTTTCTGGTCGGCGCTGACGACCCGGTGATCTGGCGTGGGCCGATGGTTCACAAGGTGCTGACGCAACTCGTCGAAGACGTCGAGTGGGGCTCGCTCGATTACCTCGTTGTCGACCTGCCGCCGGGCACCGGCGACACCCAACTCACCGTGTTGCAGACGCTGCCGCTGACCGGCGCGGTCGTCGTCACGACGCCCCAGGCGGTTGCCATCGACGACGCACGAAAGGGACTGCGGATGTTCGGCGAGCACGAAACGCCCGTGTTGGGAATCACCGAAAACATGTCGAGTTTCCGGTGTCCCGACTGTGGCGGCACACACGACATCTTCGGCGCGGGCGGCGGCGAGCAGTTCGCTGCCGACGAGAACCTGCCGTTCCTTGGGGCGATTCCGCTTGATCCGGCGGTTCGCGCCGGTGGCGACGACGGCAAGCCAATCGTGTTGAGCGGCGGTGAGACGGGCAAAGCGTTCGAACTACTGGCCGAACGGGTTGCGGACAACATCGGTGTGCTTCGGCGACGGCAGGCGAGCGCGCACGCGGCCAGTCAGTAGCGTGTAACGGGTGTTGCCTGTCGTCATTTTGATTCGCAGCGATCAGCCCGTGTCGTCGTCGCCAGGGCTCTCAATTAGGTGGATAAAACACAGCTAGGACAGGGATTTGAACCCTGGAAGTCTCGATTACAAGTCGAGTGCATGAACCCCCCATGCTCTCCTAGCCCGTCGCCATCGGATTGTTACTCGTTCGCCTTTGAGTGTGTATCGTTTTCGATCGACTTCGTCAACTCGATTCGGTGGGGCGTATAGCCCTGGCGGCGATAGAATCGCCGCGCGGCTGCGTTTTCGGCGAGCACCTCCAACGAGAGTGTGTCGGCCCCGCGGTCGACGAGATCGGTTTCGGCCGCCGCGAGCAGGTCGCTGCCAACTCCGCTGTTGCGGGCCGCAGGTCGCACAAACAGATCGACGATGGTGCCAACCCGTTCGGTTTGGGTGTATGTGCCCCTGTGGATGGTAAACATGACGAAGCCGACGATGTCGTCGTTGCCTGCTGTCGTGGAACCACCGCGGGCAACGATAAGTTCACTCATGACAACGTGTCTCGCGATGGTGTCGGCAATGGCTTCGCGGTTTTCATCGACCGCAAGCCGCGAGCCATGGGTTCGCTGGTCGGTCGCGAGCGCGACCCAGCAGTCGACAACCGCGTCGACGTCCTCGATGGTTGCGTGTGTGAGTTCCATTCGCCTATCCGTTGTCGACGTGCCCAGCGTATAGCTCTGTGTCCTGTCATCACTCGGGACGCTTCGCGGATCGGTACCGCCCGCGGAGAATCGCAGAGCAGCAGGTTATTTATTCACCACCGACAGAGAACGCGTGTGAACAGCGTTCATGGGTCTCACTAATTCAATTGAACTCCGCGAGCTGTGGGAGACACGGCGCTCAGTCGTGTTGCTCGGGCTTTTTGCACTCGTTTTGTGTGTCGATCTGCTCGCACGGTTGGCCGGTGTCGAAGTCGGACTCACCGACAGCTACTCGTTCGGCGGCGCGTTGTCGCTGACGCGTTTCGGTGGCCTGCTCTGGAACGGCATTGTTATCGGGCTCATCATCGGGCTGGCGGGCATCGGGCTCTCGATGACCTACAGCATCTTGAGTTTTGCTAACTTTTCGCACGGTGACCTGCTGACCACCGGCGCGTTCGGCGGCTGGGCGGCGACCTACATCGTCGCTGCGGTGGGAACGATCGAACTCGGCAGCCTGCTGGTGGTCCGCGCCGCTGGCAGCGTCTCGCCGGCTGATATCGGGGCGAACATCGTCCAAACCCCGTTTGCGATTCTCGTCGGCATTGTCGTCGCCGCTGCAGTCACGATCGCAGTCGCGCTGGTGATCGACCGGCTGGTCTACAAACCGATGCGCGATCGCGGCGGAATTGCGCTGTTGATCGCCTCAATCGGTGTCGCGCTGGCGCTCCGGTACATCATCCAGTTCATCTTTGGGTCGCGAAACCGCGGTGTCACCGATACGACCGGCGTCCGTGTCGAACTCGTCGGCATCTCGGTCAATCTCCACCAACTCACCTTGGTCGTGGCTGCAATCGTGCTCATGATCGCGATGCATCTGATGCTTCAGCGGACAAAACTCGGCAAGGCGATGCGCGCGATGGCCGACAACAAGGATCTCGCACTGGTCACCGGCATTCCGACCGAACGGGTTGTCCGGGCGACGTGGGTGATCGGCGGCGGCCTCGCGGGCGTCGCGGGCTACTTTGTTGTGCTCGACCGCGGTGTTATTGGGTTCAATCTCGGCTGGTTCCTTCTGTTGTTGATTTTCGCGGCCGTGATTCTGGGTGGCATTGGCTCGATTTACGGCGCAATCGCCGGCGGCCTCGTCATCGGTATTACCTACAACGTCGTGTTGATCTGGATTCCCTCCGATTTCAACGAGGCTGCGGCGTTCGCGTTGATGATTCTTGTGTTGTTGTACCGCCCTGACGGGATTTTCAAAGGGGTGACGACCGCATGACCGACGACGTCGACGCCGACAAGACAGCTCCCTCTGTTACCGAGGCCGTTCGTGCGGCGACCGCGGACATTTCTCAGCCGGTCAGAGACGTTGGGCTTATTGTCGGTGTGCTGTTCGGGGTGTACGCCCTGTTTGCGGTGTTCGTATTCAACCAGGGACTCAACAGCGTCGTGAGTACACTCCGCGTCGTGACGTTCTTCATTGCGGTGTACGCGATGCTCGCGCTTGCGCTCAACCTCCAGTGGGGGTACACAGGGCTCTTCAACATCGGCGTGGCGGGATTCATGGCCGTTGGGGTTTATACGATGGGAATTCTCGCGGGCGACCCCGCCGGGAGTCCGCCGGGACTCGGCCTGCCGTTACCGTTTGCGATTGTTGCCGGGATGGCGGCTGCCGCATTCGTTGGGTTGCTCACGGCATTGCCGGCGCTCCGACTGCGCGCGGACTACCTCGCAATCGTCACGCTCGGCATCTCCGAAATCATTCGGTTGACGCTCAACTCGGGCGCGCTCAACAGCTGGCTCATCGAGACAGTCGGTATCGGAACCGGCGCGGGCAGCGGGATGGGTCTGCCATCGTTCTCCGCTCGCGGCTTGTTCTATGTCGATGGTTCGACCGCCAACCAAACAGCGCTTGCCGAGGTCGTCTTTGCGGTGACGGGGCCGCTTGGTATTCGTGAATCGGTCGTCATCGCGTGGGCGTACGTGTTCGTTCTCATCGTGTTCGTTGTCGGGTTTTACGTGTTGCTCGCACGCATCGGCAACTCGCCATTCGGTCGTGTTCTCAAATCGATCCGTGAGGACGAACTGGTCGCCAGTTCGCTCGGCAAACACACCCAACTGTTCAAAATCAAGGTGTTCATGCTTGGGTGTGCGCTCATGGGACTGGCGGGTATTCTCTGGCAAGGAAGCCAGGGCTTTGTCAGTCCGAACTCGTTTATGCCGATCGTGACGTTCTACGTGTTCGTTGCGCTCATTATTGGTGGCTCGGGTTCGAACACCGGCAGTGTCGTCGGCGCAATCGTCTTCGTCGGCCTGTTGTTCGAAGGACCGCGTCGTGCCGGCGGTGCACTGTCGGATGCACTTGCGTTCACCGCCAATCCGAACACGTCTTGGGAGGCGCTTACGCTCGTTGTGAGCGGTGAGCCGCTGGCGTTGTTCGCCTACGCAACGGACAATATTTCGGCGTTGCAGTTCGTGTTGTTGGGCGTGGTGCTCATCGTGTTGATGCAGAAACGCCCTGAAGGACTGTTAGGTCACCGTAACGAGACGGCTGCGGCTGTGCCGCTCACCGAACAGACCCGGTCGATCCGCGGGGGTGAGTCCGATGAGCAGTGATGACGTGACGGCTGACGCGTTGGCGACCGACGCGACCGGCGACCTGTCAGCACCGCCCGAATCACAGGACTCACCCGTGGAACGGGCTGCAGCGACGACCCCCCCGGCCGTTCCGCTCCGCGTGACCAACCTCAAAAAAACGTTCGGCGGAATCACCGCCGTCGACGATATGAGTTTCAGCGTCGAATCCGGGTCGATCACGGGACTGATCGGGCCGAACGGCGCGGGGAAGTCGACAACGTTCAATCTGATTTCCGGCGCACTCACACCCGATTCGGGAACCGTCTATTTCAACGGCCAGGACATTACGGGGCTCAGGCCCGACCAGATCGCCACCCGTGGCATGGTTCGAACGTTCCAGATAGCCCGCGAACTTCCCGAAATGACGGTTCTCGAAAACCTCATGCTGGCCCCAAAAAACCAGATCGGCGAAACGCTCTGGCGCTCGGTGCTGCCGGGCGTTCGCGGCTCGGTGATCGAACAGGAAACCGAACTGCGTGAACAGGCGTGGGAGACGCTCGAATTCTTCGAGATTGACCATCTCGCGACCAACGAAGCCGGCACGCTCTCGGGCGGTCAGCAGAAACTGCTCGAGATGGCTCGGGCGCTGATGACCGATCCGGAACTCGTGTTGCTTGACGAGCCGATGGCAGGCGTCAACCCGAGTCTTGAACGCAAAATCCTCGACCGAATCCACCGACTGCAGGAGGATGGACTCACGTTCCTCCTGGTCGAACACGATATGGATGTCATTATGCAACACTGTGAACACGTGATCGTCATGCACCAGGGGCGGCTGCTTGCGGAGGGCGAGCCCGACACAATTCGATCGAACGAACGCGTTATCGAGGCGTATCTCGGAGAGGATCTCGAATGAGTGCAGACACGCAGTTGGCCGACGATCCGTTATTGGCGGTTCATTCGCTTGATGCGGGCTACGGCGATCTCCAGATTCTGACCGATGTCGACCTCACTGTTGATGTCGGCGAGTACGTCACGGTTGTTGGCCCCAACGGCGCGGGCAAATCGACCGTCATGAAAAGCGTCTTCGGGTTGACCAGCTACATGGGTGGGACGATTGTTTTCAACGGCGAGGAGATTCACGGACTCCCGCCGGAGGAGATTATTCACAAGGGAATCAGCTATGTTCCACAGAACGACAACATCTTCACCTCGCTCACGGTTCGCGAAAATCTCGAGATGGGGGCGTATATTCTCGATGAAACGCCCACCGAGCGAATCGAAGAACAGTTCGATCGGTTTCCCATTCTTCGCGAACGCCAGCGTCAACGTGCAGGCACGATGTCTGGTGGCCAGCGCCAGATGGTGGCGATGGCGCGCGCGCTCATGCTTGATCCCGATCTGTTGTTGCTTGACGAGCCGAGTGCAGGACTCGCTCCTGATCTCGTCGACGACATGTTCGACCGAATCGATCGCATCAACGACGACGGCACGTCGATTCTCATGGTCGAACAGAACGCAAAGGAGGCGCTCAGACGGTGCGATCGCGGCTACGTACTCGCACAGGGAGAAAATCGGTATGTCGATGACGGCGAGACGCTGCTTGCGGACGAAGCGGTTCGCCAGCAGTTCCTCGGTGGCTGACTACTCGGCTTCGAACTCGATCGTATCGACGGTCACAATTTCGCCGTCTTGGAACTCGACGACTTCGTAGGCTGCGGCGATAATGTCGCCGTTGTCGTCGAACTCGATCGCACTCGATGCGCCTTGGTACTCGATTTCTTCGCCGTCGGCGGCGAGTTGGACGGCCTCCGGCAGATCCGACGGTCCGACGACCTCGCCACCGCCGCTGGTCACTGCCCGCAGTTCGTCTCTGATTGCGGTGCCGCTCTCGCCACCCGAGGCAAGCGAGGCGAGGATGATAATGGCCGCCGCGTCGTACGCCTGTCCGTTGAACGCACCCGGAGAGCTACCGAACTCGTCCTCGTACAGGTCGGTAAAGAAGTCCGCACCCGGGCCGTCGGCGCTCGGAAGCGTGCCGCTGACGTTGTTCATGTCGTTGCCGACCTCGCCGGGAAGGTCGCTATCGATGAGGCCGTCGGGAACGATAATGTCGACATCGTCGTCATCGAACTCGTCGTAGAAGTCGCGGAACAATTGAATCCCGCTCTGTGGGAAGCCGACGATCATCAACACGTCTGGATCGTCGTCCATTGCCGTGCCGATTTCTGAACTGTACGACGGCTGTTCGGGTTCGAACGAGACCTGTTCGAGCACCTCGCCATCGCGGTCTTCGAACGCGTTGACGTACTCGGATTCGAGGGCTTGCCCGTAGTCGTCGTTCAAAAACAGTGTACTGGTCGAGGAGCCTTCGAGCCGATCGATGGCCACGTCAGCCATCACGCCGCCTTGAAGCGCATCGCTCGGACACGTTCGGAAAAAGTAGTCGTCGTCGTCGAGATCGGTGATCGCCGGCGAGGTACTCGACGGCGAGATGCCGAGGACTTGGTTCGGAACGAACACCTCGGGGGCGACCTGGAGGGTGACGTTCGACGCGGCCGCACCAACAATGGCGTTGAGACCGGCGTCGACCATCGCATTGGCCTCACTAATTCCTGCTTGTGGGTCGGTCTGTGTATCGCCCGTCTGTGTCTCAATAACAAACTCAACTTCGCCATCGAGCTGGCGGGCCGGAAGCAACGCGCCGTCACGGATTGGGCCGCCGAGACTGCCGAGGTCACCCGTTTCGGGCATGAGGATGCCGTATGTGACATCCGCTTCTTCTCCGTCACCATCGAGACAGCCCGCTAGCGTCACAACCCCTACTGCACCTGCTGATTTCAGGACCGTTCGTCGGTTGAGTCGTGTGTCCATATATA
>LKMS01000053.1 GCA_001563965.1 Haloferacaceae archaeon PL-Br10_E2g29
ACCTCGCGAACCTCCTCGGGAATCGGGAGTTCGGTTCCGATCTGGGCGGTGAGTTGGAAGCCGACGAGGCTCGCAAGCGCGAACACAACGGTTGCGCCGACAACGGGAATCGGGTGCGAGCGGACGAAGCCGCCGGTCGCCCGAAGCCCATCGGCGAACGCGCCGACAAAGCGCCGTGGCAGTGAGGGCCGAGCGGCGGCGGCCTCGTTGTCGATCACGGTCGCCTCGCTCGTGGCGGGAGTCACCCGCCGGTTCGACGCCGAGACCGCCGGGAACGACCGGTCGGCGTAGAGGACGACTTTGAAAATGTCGAGAAAAGCGAACAACACGAGCGGTCCGACAATGCCCGACAGCTGTGAGACGCCGAGCACGCCAAAGATGGAGCTCAGCACCGAGAACAGCCCGAACACGCCCAGCGCGACGACGATGTAGCCGAGGAAGGCGGCCGGGCGGTTGACCGGGAATCGCACGCTGTTGCGGATCGCCGTCACCAACCCGACGCGGTCGACGACAATCGATTGGCCGGTAAAGGCCAACAGAAGCGTGGCGACCAGCAGGAGCACGCCGCTAAACAGAACCGCAAGCCCGGTCGCAAAGACGCCGGCGACCGGCGAGACGGCAAACAACAAAATCCCAGTTGCAACGGGCAGGCTGAGAAGGATGACGATAGCGGCCTGTATCACCGCGAGGCCGACAAACGGCTTCCAGTCGCGCCCGATGCCCGAAACCGCCGCCAACGCCGCGTTGTCGTCGCGAAGTGCGCCGTAAACGCCGTTGAGCGCCGCCGCGTTGCCGAGCGCGTTGGCAACGAGTGCAACGAGAATCGAGAGGCCGATGCCGAGGACAATCAGCAACACAACCGTCGGCGTGAACACGTCAATAATGGCCGCCTCAAGGCCTTCGGGGAAGGTGTCGACGATGTTTTCGGGAGTCGGTTCGACGTCGGGGTCGATGCCGTCAATCGCCTCCTGTGTTTCCTCGATGAGGATCTGGAGTCGCCCGTCAGCGACGAGAAGCGCGATGATGATCGCGACCGCCAGCAGGATCGGGACGCGGGCGGCCGCGGTGAGGCCCAAAACGAGCAGGTAGACCGGGAGGACACTCGCGGGCCGTGAAACGAGGAGGCGGACACCGGCTTGGAGGGAAGATCCAACGCTCACGACCGACTGTACGAACCGGATGCTCCTAATAACACCGACTCTACCGCCCGGATCGGTTCGGACTCCCGTCTCGGCTCGCGAACAACCGATTCGAATTCCGGAATCAATGTCGAAGAATCTCCATGCGAAACCGGGGGGTTGTCACCGGTTCACGTAGTGACCGTACGGGTCAAGTGGCCACAGTGCCAACCTCAGCCAATGAGTGATACGCAGTCAGGGCCCCTCCAGCCGGACCGACCCGGTGGGGGCCAGCCCTTCGAGGTCGACGCCCCGTTCGACCCGGCGGGCGACCAACCAAAGGCCATCGAGCAGCTCGTCTCGGGCTACAAGTCGGGCATGCGCGAACAGACGCTGCTCGGGGTGACCGGATCGGGCAAAACCAACACCGTCTCGTGGGTCGTCGAACAGCTCGACAAACCAACGCTCGTGCTCGCACACAACAAAACGCTCGCGGCCCAGCTGTACGAGGAGTTCAAAACCCTGTTTCCCGACAGCGCCGTCGAGTACTTCGTTTCATACTACGACTACTACCAGCCCGAGGCGTACATGGAACAGACCGACACCTACATCGACAAGGATATGTCGATCAATGAGGAGATCGAGCGGCTGCGACA
Organism: Haloferacaceae archaeon PL-Br10_E2g29; assembly: GCA_001563965.1. Lineage (GTDB taxonomy): Archaea > Halobacteriota > Halobacteria > Halobacteriales > Haloferacaceae > PL-Br10-E2g29. The sequence continues at coordinate 1,775 of LKMS01000053.1, forward strand.
CTCCGCAACCCGGTCGCTTTTGACCCGCGACGACGTCCTCGTCGTCGCCAGCGTGTCGGCTATCTACGGGTTGGGTGACCCCGACAACTACCGCGAGCTGGCGCTCGAACTCACCACGGGCCAGCAGATCGGTCGCGACGCGTTGCTCGCACAGCTCGTCGACCTCAACTACGAGCGCAACGATATCGACTTCCAGCAAGGCTCGTTTCGGGTGCGCGGCGACACGGTCGAAATCTTCCCGATGTACGGCCGCTACGCTGTTCGCGTCGAGTTCTGGGGCGACGAAATCGACCGGCTGTTGAAAGTTGATACGCTGAAAGGAGCGGTACAGTCGACCGAACCGGCCGTGTTGATTCACCCGGCCGAACACTACTCGATTCCCGAGGGGACGCTCGAAAACGCCATCGCGGAGATCGAGGGGCTAATGGAAGAGCGTATTCGGTACTTCCAGCGCAACGGCGACCTGATCGCCGCCCAGCGGATCGAAGAACGGACGACCTTCGATATCGAGATGCTCCAGGAGACGGGCTACTGTTCGGGCATCGAGAACTACTCGGTCCACCTGTCGGATCGCGAGTCGGGCGATGCGCCCTACACACTGCTCGATTACTTCCCCGACGACTTTCTCTGTGTCGTCGACGAATCGCACGTCACCCTTCCACAGATCAAAGGCCAGTTCGCCGGCGACAAATCCCGGAAGGATTCGCTCGTCGAAAACGGCTTTCGGCTGCCGACAGCGTACGACAACCGCCCATTGACCTTCGAGGAGTTCGAGGAGAAAACGGAGAATCTGCTGTACGTGAGCGCGACGCCCGGCGAGTACGAACTCGACAACTCCGAACAGGTGGTCGAACAGATCGTCCGGCCGACGTACCTCGTCGATCCGCGCGTCAAAACCGCGCCCGCAACGGGCCAGATCGACGACCTGACCGAACAGATTCGCGAGCGAATCGAACGCGACGAACGCACGCTGGTGACGACGCTCACCAAGCGCATGGCCGAAGATCTCACCGAGTATCTCGAAGAGGGCGGCGTCGACGTCGCCTACATGCACGACGAAACCGACACGCTCGAACGCCACGAGTTGATTCGGAGCCTCCGACTCGGCGAGATCGACGTGCTCGTCGGCATCAATCTCTTGCGGGAGGGTCTCGACATTCCGGAGGTCTCGCTCGTCGCGATTCTCGATGCCGACCAGCAGGGATTCTTGCGTTCGGAGACGACGCTGGTCCAGACGATGGGGCGGGCCGCCCGCAACGTCAACGGCGAAGTCGTCCTCTATGCCGACGAGACGACCGACGCGATGGCCGCCGCAATCGACGAAACCCAGCGACGACGACGCATTCAAGAAGAATTTAACGCCGAACACGGTCACGAGCCGGTGACCATCGACAAACCCGTCGGCGAGACCAATCTGCCGGGCTCGAAAACTGACACGGGCGGGCTGGCAACCGAGTCGCCCGAAACCGACGACGAGGCCGCCGCCCAGATTTCCCACCTCGAAGACCGGATGCAGGCGGCGGCGAGCAACCTCGAATTCGAGTTGGCGGCGGACATTCGCGACCGCATTCGCGAACTCCGGCGGTCGTTCGACGTCGACGACGGTGGCGTCGCTCCCGAGCAGGATGCGGAGTTTTGAGCGGAAACACGAAGTGGTGGGAAACCCCGGCGTGCTGAGAGCCGAGTGTCACCGATTGCTGCGGAAACGATTTTGATGGTGCACCACGAACGACCACTCATGGATGCATCGTCGACCGGCCACGCGCCCACCCTGAATGAGATTGGGCCGCCGTCAGACGCCGAAAGCTGGCTCGATCTGATCGATTACCTCACGAGCGAGATGGCCGAGCGCGAGGAGGCCATCGAGTGTGACCTCGACGATATCGAGATCGCGGTCCCGATGGCGATGTCGCCAGAGGCTGAAACCGCCGAATGGCGGTTCAACGGCGCGGTTCGCGTGCGTTTTGGCGAGGTGCAAGTCCCCCTCAAAGCGTGGCTCCAGTACTGGGAGCAATCCGAGTAACCGATGGACGACCGGCTCCGGTTTGGGCTCAGTCTTGCGCTCAACGCGGGTGGCGCGGTGATGCTTATTACGGCGATCGGTTTCTGGCCAACGCCCGCTGACATCGAGCCCGCGGTGCTGGGCGTCGGTCGCGTGCTCGCGGGGCTGTTCGGGCTGACCTTCATGATGGCCGGCGGCTACGCGGCGAACCAGGTCTGGACGAAGCCGTCGTAGAACGGGCGGGTCGAACCGTTTGCAGAAGCGAGCGCACCAACGCATGCCGGTAGTAAACTAAAACGCAGACAGCCGCACTACTCGGTCGCGATTTCGGTTTCGCGAATCTCGTCAGACGGAGTGGAAATCTCTTCGGTCTGGTCGAAATCGAGGTTCGTCAGCAGCTCTTCGATCTTGTCGAGCCCGAGGATTTCGCGGGTTTCGTCGTCGAAATCGTTGCTTTCGAGCGCTGGAGCGGCCGACTGGGTGTCGCTCCCGCTGAGGTGTTTGCCGTAGCGACCCACGAGCGAGGTGAGCTCCTGTGGCAGGATGAACGTCGAGGATTCGCCCTCACCGATGCGTTCGAGCGTCTCCATGCCGCGCTCGATGATCGCGCGCTCGCCCATTGCCTCGGCGGATTTCGCGCGGAGGACGGTCGAAATCGCATCACCCTGTGCCTCGAGAATTTGGCTCTGTTTCTCACCTTGGGCGCGAATAATGTCGGCCTGTTTGTCCCCTTCTGCCTTTTCGACGGCGCTGCGGCGCTGGCCCTGCGCTTCGAGGATCATCGCGCGGCGACGGCGCTCGGCGGAGGTCTGTTCTTCCATCGCGCGCTGGACGTCGGGCGACGGACTCACTTCGCGGACTTCGACGGCCTCGACGCGAATTCCCCACTCGTCGGTTGGCTCGTCGAGTTCGCGGCGGATTCGCGCGTTGATTTCGTCGCGCCGCGAGAGCGTGTCGTCGAGTTCGAGGTCGCCGATGACCGCGCGAAGCGTCGTCTGGGCGAGGTTCGAAATCGCCTTTTCGTAGTGATCAACTTCGAGAAACGCCTTTTTTGCGTCCATCACGCGGTAGTAGACGATGGCGTCCGCGCGAACCGGCGAGTTGTCGCGGGTGATTGCCTCCTGACGCGGCACGTCGATCATCCGGGTTCGCATGTCGAACGTGTAGGTTCGCGAAACGAACGGCGGGATGAAACTCAGTCCGGGTTCCAACAGCGTTCGGTACTCGCCGAAGACGGTGAGCGCGCGTTTTTCGTACGCTTCGACGATTTCGACGGCGCTCGAAACGGTGACCGCGGCGACGACGAGCAACAGCAGGCCGACAGCGACAATTGGGTCGAGGCCGGCGAACAACAGCACGCCGACGATTCCGGCGGCAAAAACGGCGAGGCTGGTCCAGATGCCGTCGGGGATGCGTCCGGAGCCACCGCCCGAGAGCCGACCGATTTGGAGTGAACTGCTCATACAGGAGAGTCGCCCCGGCGATACTTACAACTGTCCCTCATTCGTATCAGAACACACGAATCCGCGTGTTTTTGCGCGACGGGTGCGGACTCCGAGCGTGTTCAGCCTCAACGTGCCGGTGCCGGGAACGGTTGCGCGTCTCGCGAGCGACCTCCATCCGCTGCTCGTCGAGTGCGACTCGGTTCGTGACCGCCACACGCTCGTAATCAAGCGGTTTGCGGACGACGAGACGAGAGACCTCGCCCGTCTCCGCGAGCGACTCCGGCCCGTGCTCGCGGGAACACCCGCCTTCGAGGCCCGGATCACCGAAATCGACGCCTTCGATCGGCCAACGCGCGGAACTGGTCCGGTCGTCTATTTCGCTGTCGAGAGTCCCGGTCTTCGGCGACTCCACCGGACGCTCACCGACGCGTTTGGGCCGATCGCGGGTCTCGAAGGCGACGATTACGTTCCCCACGTCACGCTGGCTCGCGGCGGGTCGGCGGCGGCCGTCGAACGGCTGTGCGAACAGGATATCGACCCGGTGTCGTGGACGGCGTCACGGCTCATTGTTTGGGATTCGCGCTACCGCGAACCGGTCGCGCGGTTTCGGCTGCCGCGGTGACAACGAGGACTGGCCAACGCCGGGGAGTGCTATTCGATGCGTGAGAAGCATTCGATGCGTTAGGAGCTGTCCAGCACAGTCCCAATCTCGCCCAGCGAGTCGATCACGTAGTCGGCTGGCTTCCCGCCGAGTAACAGGTCCGTGTTGTCGACCACCCCGCTCAAGACGAGGACGGTCGTCAGCCCCGCACGTCGACCCATCTCGATATCTGTTTCCGGATTGTCGCCGATAATCAGACAGTCGGCTGGGTCGGTCCCGAGCGTCTCGAGACTCACGTCAATCATCGGTTGGTTCGGTTTGCCACAGATGCGATCGGGGTCGTGGGTTGCCGCGTAGGCAATCGCTTCGATGAGTGCGCCGGCCCCCGGATACATGCCATCATCGGTTGGGACTTTTCGGTCGCCGTTGGTTCCGATCAGGGCCGCGCCAGCGTCAACTGCTCGCAGACCACGTGCGAGCGTCTCGTAATCGAAGTTCGAGTCGTTGCCGACGACAACCACATCGGCGTCTGCCGGCTCCGTGGTCACGGCCGCACCAGCCTGTGTGAACTCGTCGTGTAACGCCTGTTCACCGATGACCAGCACCGCGTTCCCCGGATAGTGGTCTGTCACATACGCCGCCGTCACCGACGCGCTCGTCACAAACTGCGACACATCGGCCTCGATTCCGAGTGACGCGAGTCGGTCGCGGCATGCTTCGCGGGATTTTGTCGCCGAGTTGGTGACGAAGACGGTGTCAATTCCGGCGTCACGAAGAAGAGCAATTCCCTCCGGTGCGCCGGGAATGACCGTCTCTGACCGGTATACCGTTCCGTCGAGATCGATTATTGCAGCGTCCATTGGTGGATTTGTCGCGTCGGTCGTGCTCCGGTTGTGCATCTCGCTAGCAGATAATCAACGCACCGGTGACGTGTCAATCGTGAGTGTCTCGCCGGATCCGATTCGGCACTGCGGGCTACCGCTCACGAACCGCCATCGCCACCGGTTCGCTCGGATGCATCGTCAGCGACCCACGAAGATCGAAACCGTCGCCGAGATAGTCGAGTTCGTACTGTTGGGCGACGGTGGCGAGAATGAGTTGTGCTTCCAGCATCGAAAACTGCTTGCCGATACAGTGCCGCGGGCCGCCACCGAACGGGAAGAACGCAAAGCGGTGGCGGTCGGTCGCGCGGTCGGGCTGCCATCGGTCGGGGTCGAAGGTTTCGGGCGCGTCGTACCACCGCGGTGAGCGGTGAACGACCCACTGCGGCAGCATGAGCCCCGAGCCCGCGGGAACCCGATAGCCTGCGATGGAAACGTCGGCCGCGGCCTCACGAAACAGGGTGTACACCGGCGGGTAGAGTCGCATTGATTCGGTGATGACCTGCTCGGTGTAGTCGAGTTGCCGAGTCGGAGACGCGGTTGGCGGGTCGCCGCCGAGAGCCGTGTCGAGTTCGGCGTGAAGCCGGCGTTCGGCCGCTGGGTGTTCCGAAAGCAGATACCACGCGTACGTGAGCGACAGCGCAGTCGTGTCGTGGCCCGCCAACAGCATCGTCATCATCTCGTCGCGAATCTGTTGGTCAGTCTGTGCGCCGCGGTCGTGCGCACGGAGCAACACCGAGAGTAGATCCATCGGTGGGTCGTCCGCGTCGTCATCAGCGGTGCGTGCGGATCCACCGGCACCAGCGTCGCCGCCGGCTGCAACCTGCTCACCACCGTACCCCTCGCGTCGACGGTCGGCAACAAGGTCGTCGATCACGGTTTCGAGGCTGTCGACCGCGCGGCGGAACTCGCGATTTTTCGTCGTCGGTGCCCAGTTGGGGATCAGTCGCCCGAACGGGTCGGGCTCGAAGCGTGCGCCGAGCGGGTCGAGGTTCGTCTGAATCGTTCGAATTCGCTCGTCGGCGATGTCGGTGCCGAACATCGCGTTCACGATGATCCGGACGGTCAGTCTGGCCATCTCGACATGGATGTCGATGCGGTCGCCGGGCTCCCAGTCAGCGAGCATCGACTCGGTGTGATCGACCATCATCTCGCCGAGTGTGCGGATGCGACGGCCGTGAAACGACGGATTGGCCAGTTGGCGCTGGGTTTGCCACGTCTCACCCTCGCTCATGAGCAGGCCGTTGCCGAGCAGCGTGTGGATGGCGTCGTCACCGAGGTCGAGTTTTGGAAACCGGTCGGAGTCATCGACCAACACCCGCTGGATGTCGCGGGGGTTGGTCAGCATGTAGAGCGGAATCGGCCCGAGGTCGAACGACACGACATCGCCGTAGGCCTCCGCGCAGGCGGTCATAAATGAGAAGGGGTCGGCCGAGAACCGTCCGCTGTTGCCGAACACCGGAACCCCCTTCGGACCGGGGGGACGAAACGTCATAGCTGTTGTTGGGGACTGCGAGCATTAAACGCTCGGCTGGGCGTGCGCGGGCGGTGGCTCCGATTCAATCTCACGGACACTCCGGGCGGAGCTTGTGTCCGATATGCAGCAGAAATTTTGACGTACGGTTCGGTTCAGGGATCAACCAAGCCAGTGAAGCAAAACTAACCGAACGGAGTGACGACGCTCAGTCGTCGGCCGGTGCCGCCGAGTCGCCGCCGGCCGAAACGCCGGTGCCGGGGCCGACCTCGATGTCGAGCGCCGCGAGTTTCTCGTCGGGAACAACGCCATCGACCCAGCCGCGGTAGCTGTAGTACTCGTCTTTCATTTCGGGAAGTTCGCAGTACTCGCCCTCGGAGGCCCCTTGGCCAGCGATTCCGCCTTCGAGGAACCGCGCGGGCAACGAGTCGTCGTCCGCGTCGAAGCCGTTGAGGTTGTTGTAGTAGCGTTCGAGCGTGTAGATTCGCTCGCCCGCAGTCATGAGTTCCTCCTCGCTCACGTCGAGCCCGGTCATCCCGTTGTACTGGAGCACGTACTCGTCGATTCCCTCGGCGAACGCGCTGAACTTGCAGATGTCGAAGCTGTCGCTGATGGCGTGAAGGTCTTGGAAGATGGCGGTGAGTTCGCCCTTGCCCTCCCACGCGTAGGGATCGACCTTTTCGGGAATGCCGAGAATTTCGGCCGCCGGCGTGTACGCCCGCAGGTGACAGGCGCCGCGGTTCGAGGTCGCATATGCAATGCCCATGCCCTTCATGCAGCGCGGATCGTACGCCGGGATGGTCTGACCTTTGACCGCCAACGAGTTGTCGTGGGCGTCGCGGGCTTCGGCGATTCTGTCGGCTCCTTCGGCGAGCAGATCCGCGAGGTCGCCATCGCGATAGGAGATTGACTCGATCATGTCGATCATGGCTTCGGAGTCGCCCCAGTCCATGCCGTCGATGTCGTCGAGTTTCCC
>LKMS01000054.1 GCA_001563965.1 Haloferacaceae archaeon PL-Br10_E2g29
GACACCGCCCTCGATCGCATGGAAGCGATCATCGAGGACTCGCTCACGCTGGCGAGACAGGGCCAAGCGGTCGAAACGAAAGAACCGATCGAGATGCGTACGTTGCTCGAACGGTGTTGGGAGATCGTCGATACCGCCGATAGCGAACTCCGCGTTGTCGACGACTTTACCGTCCACGGCGACCCCAACCGACTGGCACAGATCTTCGAGAACCTCTTTCGCAACGCGATCGAACACAGCACCGCGCCGGTGACGATTCGTGTCGGCTTACAGGCCGTCATGTATACCACGACCCGCGCGGAAACCGACGGCACCTTCACGTTCTACGTCGAGGACGACGGCCCTGGAATCCCCGAAGACCGGCGGGAGTCGGCGTTCGATCCCGGCGAAACCACCCGCCCTGACGGAACGGGATTCGGGCTCGCAATCGTCCGACGAATCGCCGAAGCCCACGGCTGGGAAGTGCATCTCACCGAAAGCATCGACGGCGGCGCACGATTCGAGTTTCAGAACGTCACGTGAGTTGGCCGCGGCGAGCTACTGGAGTCCCTCGGCCGCAATCGCCCCGTTGAGATCTTCGCGAACCCGCTCGCCGGTTTCGCGATCCATCGCGGTCGTCACCAGTCGGTTTTCCTGAACGCTTGAGCCGTCGCGAAGCAACATGCGGACGTTGCCGTTGGCGTCCGCGCGCGTGATTTTTGCGCGCAACCCCTGCTGGGAGCCAATGCCGCTGGCATCGATCGGCCCCGGGATGATCTTTTTGACGTGCGGGTGGTCGGCGACGACGCCGATCGCGTTTCGCCCGGCGCGGCCGCCGATGATCGTCGAGTGGCTGCCGCCGATTTTCTCGCGTGGGGGAATGTCGACGACCTCGAGCGCGCGCTGGCCACGGCGGTCGAGAACGGCGTGAACCGGGTCGTCGTCGGGAACGCGGTAAAACTCGTAGTGCAGTTGCGCGCGGGTTTCGCGAAGCGGTTCGCGCTCGCCCGCCGCAAACACCGTTTCGGGTCGCTTTCGCTGGATTTCGTCGGCAACGCGACCCGCGAAGTTGCGGAGTTCGATGACGGTCGCGCTGTCGTCACGGTCGGTGTCGACCTCGGGAACGGTCGTGATCGTCGTCTCGCCGAGGATTTCTTCACCGTCGAGCATGGTGAGCGTTGCCGCATCCCGCGTGAAATCGACGACCACGGCGTCGCAGGTGGCAGTGTGACAGACCAGACAGTAGTCGCCCGGTCGGTCGAGCTCGGCATAACACTTCCCGCAATGCATACCGCCCGTTTCGAGCCGGAGAGTAAAACCTCGTTTGTTCAGGAAACCGGGGATGACGCTTCGGGTGCGCAAGTGGCTCCAACTGAACAATGGCCGAGTCGCCTACTCGTGACCGCTGATTCGAACCGGCTCGTACGGTGCTTCGAGAGACGCAATTTCCTCGTCCGTGAGCTCGATTTCCAGCGCCGCGACGGCGTCTTCGAGATGATCGACACTGGAGGTTCCGACGATCGGTGCGGTGACGGTCTCTTTGTGCAACAGCCACGCTAGTGCGATCTGGGCCATCGAACGATCCTTTTTTGTTGCCAACTCCTCGACGCGTTTGTTCACGGTTTCGCCACCGCCCTCGCGGTAGGGTCGACCCAGCGCGGTTTCGTGTTCGCCCCGCGCCGTGGCGTCGTCCTGTTCATACGGGCGGGCGAGATAGCCCGCCGCGACCGGGCTCCACGGAATCACGCCGATCCCCTCGTTTTTACAGAGTGGCAGCATCTCGCGTTCCTCCTCGCGGTAGGCCAGATTGTAGAGGTTCTGCATCGTCGCGAACCGTTCGAGGCCGAGTTGGTCGCTGGTGTGCAGCGCCTCGGCAAACTGGTGGGCCCACATCGAGGACGCCCCGATATGTCGAACCTGTCCGCGTCGAACCGCATCGTCGAGCGTGCGAAGCGTCTGCTCGATGGGTGTCTCGTCGTCCCAGCGGTGGATCTGATACAGGTCGACGGTGTCCATGCCGAGCCGGTCAAGCGAATTTTGTAACTCCTGCTCAATCGTCTTGCGCGAGAGGCCCGCAGACTGCGGGTTGTCGCCAACTTCGAACCGAACTTTCGTACCCACGGTAAACCGGTCACGGTCGTACTCCGCGAGCACGTCGCCGAGAATCTCCTCACTTTCACCCTGCGAATAGACGTTTGCGGTGTCGAAGAAGGTGATTCCGAGTTCGATCGCCCGCTCGATGAGGTCGCGACCGCCCGCCTCGTCGAGCATCCATTCGTCTCGGTTTGCTTTCCCGAAGCTCATACAGCCGAGACAGAGTCGGCTGACCTCGATGCCCGTCGACCCCAGTGTGGTGTACTCCATACGGAGTCGTTGCGGACCAGCCCCAAATACTCGGTGGCTACTGTGGCCGCGTCGAGCGATCGCGGTTTCGTTCGCCATCGACCCCGTCTCGCCACCGAGACGCTCAAACCGTGTCGTGGTCGGATGGTTCGCCTTGCGGAGCCGTTGTAGCTGCGTCACGCGAATCAACCGACCGGAACAGCTCGCGATGATCGTAGTAGAACGCCAACGATCGGTGAACCGCCGCCAGCGAGAGGTCGGGATACAGCAGGATGATCTCCTCGGGCTCGTACCCTTCGTGTTCGTAGGCGACCGCGACGTCTCTGACACGGATAGCCGTGCCCGATACGGTGGGGTCGGAATCGGTTGCGGAATCTCGAACGATTCGCATCACCGGGAGGTGGTTCGTTTCCGTATGTAAACCTACGCAGCGTGGTCGACACCACGTGAACGGAGGAGTCGGTCCAGAGCGCCGGCTCTGCTGGTTGGTCGAAACTCAGAGATCGAGCGGGCCCGATTTGAGATACTCACGAAGCAGCGCGGTCGCATACGATCCACTCGGCAACGCGAACGCAAACGTCAGGGTGTCAGGATCGACATCGAAGTCGGTGCGAACCAGAATCGCCCGTCGAGTGCCGGTCGACTCGAACGAACCCGGGAGGTCAAAGTCCGACGGTTTCAGCCCCAGCTCGTCGAGAATCGCACGTTCGATCTCACCGGGTTCACCGTCGGCCAGCTCGGTGTCGGTGCCAACGAGCGGTGCGGTGACAAACGCGCGGCCGCGCGAGCAGTGGCGTTCCATCACGTCGACGCGGGAACCCGAAACGCGTTGGAGGCGGTCGGTGTCGGGGGCATACAGCCCGTCGGGAGCCTCGCGGTCGACGAAACAGCAGACATCACCCTCGACGGGACGGTCGAACGGCAGCCCGCGGCGCAGGCGTTCGGAGAGAATCCGATTATAAAGATACGATTGGGCCGCGTTAACGAACAGTCGCTGGAGATTCCACGGAACGGCTTCGAGTGCGTGTCGGAAGTCCTCAGGAGACGCAGCTCCGTCCTCAATGAGCCGGTGGAGCATGGATCGCTCGAAGCCGAGATAGCCCGGCATTCGGTCGAGACAGGCCTGCCAGTCAGGGTCGTCGGAGGCGGCCTCGTCGGCAACGAACTGGCGGGCCGCTTGGGTTGTCTCGCGTTCGGTCTCGAAGGGATTGGCGACGTACGCAAGCACGGCCTCGCGCCAGTGCCCGCGAACGACATTGAGGCCGACCGCGTGGGTGACGGGTCGCTGGCTGCCAAACCGCTGGTTGCCGAACCAGTTGGGAACGCCGGCGATCCGATCGGTTGTGTCCGAACTGCCGACGAACGTGCGAAGTTCATCGGTGATTGTTCGTGCCCGTTCTGTGGCCTCGGGGTCGGCCTCGCGAACGCGAATGACGAACCGGTTGCCGTGGAGGTCGCCAAACGAGATCGACCGCCCGGTTCGGCCCAGCACCTCGATATCCGTGCCGTTGATGTCGAGCGACTCGACGGCCGCAGGGTCGACATCGCGGATTGAAAACAGCTGGGTCGTCACCGCATGTTTGTCCTTGGTGCCGGCCCACGCGACGCGCTCGCGGCTGATTCCCATTGCATCGGAGATGCGGGCGGCGAAATCATTCGTGTCCCACTGTCGGAGGGTTGCCCGCAGGAGAATTTCGGGGTAGCCTCCGGGATCCGCATCGACCGGTTCGGGATCGAAATTTTCGATTTCTTCGACGCGAAAATCCTCGGGGTGGGTTCGAAGTTGGCCGCCGATGCCGTCGCTGTCGGTTATATAATACTCAATGCCGACGGCCTGCTCGATTGGGTGGGCCTCACGCACGATCCGGCACCTCAGTCGAGTTGTTATCTCCGAATAGAGGACGTGACCGATTCATTAGTACAACGAGAGATCGCCGGTCACGCGGTCGACTAAATTGTCTTCACCCGGACCGACCGCGACGGTCGTTGCCGTTCCCGATTCGAGTTGCGTGTGACCGGCATCCCGAATGATGGCGTGGGGAAGCCCCTCGATTCGCGCCTTGTCAGCGAGTTCAAACAGCGTCGACTCGCCTTGCGCTTTGACAACGACCTTTTTTTGCCCGCCGCCTTTCCACGCCTTTCGTGTTCGTTGGTCCGTATCTTCGTACGCCGACAGCGAGGCGTGGGCGACTTGGGCGGCGAGTTTGCCCTGGCCCATCCCGAGATCGGTGCGGGCGGCAATGACCTGTTTCATAGCTGGCTGTTGGCTGGTACCCTCAAGAGCGTGTGGATCGGCGGCGACCGACCAGTTGAATTTTATTCTCGCCGTCGAACCGCATATACAATGATCTTATCGGACACCGACCTGCTCGAACGCCTCCAGCAGGGCGACCTCGTTGTCGACCCCATCGACGACCTCGACACCCAAGTCCAACCGGCCAGCATCGACATGCGGCTCGGCTCGGAGTTTCTGGAGTTCCAGCGCACCAACATCCCCTGTATTCACCCGAACCGCGCCGATGAGGTCGACGAGTACGTCCGCGAAACCTACGTCGACGAGGGCGATGAGTTCATTCTCCACCCCGGCGATTTCGTTCTCGGCACGACGAAAGAACGCGTCGAGATTCCGCCGGATCTCGTCGCGACCGTTGAAGGCCGGTCCTCCTTGGGCCGGCTTGCGGTCGTGGTGCATGCAACGGCCGGATTCGTCGATCCGGGCTACCGCGGCCAGATCACGCTCGAACTCTCGAATCTAGGCGCGGCCCCGGTCGCACTCTCGCCGGGCATGCGCGTCTCCCAACTCGTGTTTACCGAGTTGCGCTCGCCGTCGACCCGGCCGTACGGCGCCGAACGCGGCTCGAAGTACCAAGACCAGGTCGGCCCGCGGGCCTCGAAGATTCAGGACGATCCGGAGTTCGTCGCCACCGACGGGTCCACCGCTGAGACGACCCAGGAGGGCGAGAGATGAAGTTTATCGAGGAGATCGTGATCGAGGCGTTTCTCCCGACGCTGCGATCGCTGTTGGCCGAAGCGCTGCGCGAACGGGGGCTAACACAGCGCGAGGTCGCCGATGCGCTCGGAATCAGTCAGTCGGCGGTCTCGAAATACGCCCACGGCGAGGTCGCCCGAAACGAGCGGATTGCGACCGACGACCGCGTTGTCGACCTCGTCGAACGGGTTGCCGACGGCCTGGCAAGCGGCGACATGAGTCGCGTGCAAGCGCTCGTCGAACTCGAAGTACTCATTCGGCAGCTTGAGGATGGAGACTTGCTGGCGGAACTCCACGAGTCGGCCATGCCGGCGCTGTCGGCAGCCGACATCGACTTTTCGGTGCACGACCCCGATAGCCGAATTCGCCAGACAGAACAGGTTCGTGCCTCGGTTCGTCGTGGCCTGCGAACGCTGACGAGTATGGGCGATTTTTCACAGTTCATTCCGAACGTCGGCTCGAATCTCGTCGAGTGTCTCGCTGATGCCACAGCCGTCGACGACGTCGCGGGCGTTCCCGGACGGATTTTCGATGTGAAAGGTCGCGCAACCGTTCCGGCCGACCCGGAGTTCGGCGTCAGCGAGCACGTCGCCTCGGTACTGTTGGCAACCCGCCAGCAAGGTCTTCCGGTTCGGGCAGCGCTCAATATCAGCTACGATCCCGCGGTGTTGTCGGCGTTCGAGGCGGCGGGCTACGCGACAGTGCAGTTCGACTCGGAGGCCAGCGATGCGCTCGAAGAAACGATTGCCAAGGTGATTTCAGCCGCACAGTCATCGAAAGAAGCGAGCCTCGCCGAGACGTTCGTCTTGTACCAAACCGGCGGCTTCGGAATCGAGCCAATTTCGTACGTCATCGGCCCTGACGCGCCAACAGTCGCGGCGGCGGTTCGACAGCGTACGTGAATTTCGTCGGGCCGACACGGCACGGCGGGTGTGCAGCGCTGTGTGCGAGCCATTAATGTACACACCCACCCGACTGTCACCTGTGCAATGAACCGACGCGCACTCCTCGCTGCGGTCGGAACCACAGCCGCCGTCGCAGCTAGCGGCTGTCTCGACGGTCCTATTCAGCGCCCACCACCCGCCGGTGAAGCCGAAAGCGAAGAGCCAGATCCCTCCGTTGAAATACTCGAATCCACGCTCAACCGCGAGGATGCGGGAACCGACGACGAGCGCGTGTGGATCTCCGGAACCGCCAGACGGGCTGGTGAAACGCAGCTCAGTTATGTCGAAATCAGGGCACTGTTCTTTGATGTCGACGGCGAACAACTCGACAGCACCGTCGAACACATCGAAGATCCGACCGCGGACAGCCGGTGGTCGTTCGAAATCGAGTTCTCCGGACGGGGAGAGCAGGCCGCCGCCGTCGACGACTACGAACTGGAGGTCATCACCGCCCTCTAACCGTGAGCCGACGAGTGATTTTCGGAGGGAATGTACGTGAGTGAGTTGTCAGGCGACGACCAACGCGACACACAGATGGGAACCGGCGAGGTACCCGTGTCGCCGCCGGCGAGACCAACGCTGTCGACGACAACCGATGGCGAGGATCCGACCGTCAGCGACGAAAGCAGCATCACGATGGCGACCCAGGGGGGAATCACGCTCGTTGGCGACGTCGTAAAAAAGTCGTTCGGTTTTCTGATTATCGCGATTATCACGCGGCTGGTCAGCCCCTCGATTTACGGGTTGTTCGTGCTTGGCACCTCCGTTATTCTGTTTGTGCAGGTGTTTGCGACGCTCGGGCTGCCGAAGGCCATCGACTACTACGTGCCACAGTTTCTCGCGGCCGACGAACCGGCAAAAGCCCGCGGTGTTGTCCTGCAGGTCGTCGCGTTCACGATTGGCACCTCGGTTGGAACGGCGATCGCGCTATCGTTACTGGCTGACAGACTCGCGCTGTGGTTCGGCGAACCGTCGCTCCGGATTGCACTGATACTGCTCGCCGTGGCGCTGCCGTTGCTCGCCGCGTTCAACGTGCTGCTCGCGATTTTCAACGCGATCAAACAGCTTCAGTACCGGGTGTACGTCCGCGACATCGCCCGCCCAACGGTTCGGTTGGTGGCGACCGCGGCGTTGTTGGTCGGCGGCTTTGGGCTCATCGGCGTGGTCGGCGGCTACATCATCGGTTTGCTCGCGTGCATCGTCGTTGGCGGCGTGTTACTGTCTCGAAACGTCGGGTTTCTGTTCGGCACCGACGTCGAGTTCATTTCGACGCCGAAACTGCTGTGGTACGCAGTACCGCTGGCGTTTGCGGGCGTTATCTATGTCGTCCTCGGCCAGATCGATTACGTGATTGTCGGCTTTTTCCTCGCAAGCGAGGACGTCGGCTTCTACCGCGTTGGTTACATGCTGGCCGAAAACCTCTTTATCTTTTTTGCGGCGCTCGCACCCGTGTTCAAGCCGCTCATCGCGGAGGTGCGGGCCGACGACGACGCGGTTCGTGCACAGTACCAGACGGCCGTTCGGTGGGTACTCGCGCTCACCCTGCCGGTGTTAGTGGTAGTCGTCCTCGGGGCGAGCACGTATCTCTCGATCGTGTTCACCCCGCAGTACGAGGTGGCCGCTCCGGTCGTTGCCGTGCTCGCCGGGGGCTACATCGTGAGTATCGCCGGTGGTGGCCCCGGCGGCTCGCTGCTGCAAGGGCTTGGCTACTCGCGACTCGTTTTTTTCAACACGGGGCTGCTGTTGGTGACCAACATTGTTGTGAGCGTGCTTTTGGTGCCTCGGATTGGCATTCTCGGCGCGGGCATCGGCTCGGCGGCAGCGCTCTCGGTTGCCGGGGGGGCCGCGCTCATCGAACTCTACGTGCTCCGACGAATCCATCCGTTTACGAACCGGCTTGGCCGAGTCGTTGCCGCGTCGCTGCCGGCGGCGCTCGTCGGCGGCCTGATCGTGCTGGTGGTTCCGAACCTCTACGTCGTTGGCGTGCTCCTGCCGATCGTGGTCGTCTCGGCCTATCTGGCTGGACTGCTTGGGTTGAACGCGGTTACGGATGCCGACCTCAGGGTTGCCGGCGAGATCGACCCTCGGTTCCAGCGAGGGCTGCGCCTGCTTCGTCGATAACCACCGTGACGCCCGCGAGTTAGACGAACGTCGCGACCGCCACCGCGACGCTGACTGCACCCACACCGGCCACGAACAACGTATAGTTGGCGCGTGGATTCTTTGCGGGGATCACCGCAAAGCTGTGATGAAACGTCGAAATCGGGCGAAACGGCCAGACGCCCATCGGCGTGATGATGTCGCCTGCGAGATGGCCGAAAATTGCAAGCGTCGAGACGCCACCGAACCAGAGCGCGGTGCCGAGCGGATCGGAAGCGATGACCAGCGTGTTGCCACCGGTGGCCCCAATCCCGAGAAGAACGCTGACAGCGAAGGCGACGAGGCCAACACCCATGCCAACCCCGAGGGCGAACCAAACCGTGTGCGTCGGTCCACGATGGGGAATCCGGTCGGTGTACTCGTCGAGGTCGGGAAACGGGCCGAGCGCGACCATGAGCGCGCCGGTGAGCACCGCGAGGACGACCTGACCGGTCGACACCAGCAGGGCCGCAAGCGGCGAAAACAGGAGCAACGAGATGCCGATATGGCCCAGCAGATACATACGAGTCAGTTACTGTACAGCGACAAGAACAGTTCGGGTTGTCGCCGGGGGTTCAGTCGTCAGCCGGCGTCGGCTGGACGGTGAAATCGACCGCACTCCCGTCCTTGCCGAGTTCGTC
>LKMS01000055.1 GCA_001563965.1 Haloferacaceae archaeon PL-Br10_E2g29
ATCGCTCATCGACGTCGACGCCGCCGTATCGTCGGCTGCTGGCGTTGCTGCCGGCTGCTCCTCGTCGCTCACAGCCCACGGTTCTGCCCGGTGAATCATAACCGTTCTGTGCCTTGTCGATTCCGTCCGGGCTGGCGGTATCGACCGCACTCGCGGAGTTGGGTGGTCGACGAACACAACACCTATGCTCACAGCCCCATCGGTAGCGTCCATGCAGCGTCGATTCCGGGTTGGCCTCGGTGTGGCGACGCTCGTGGCGGTCGCGCTCGCCGCGGTGCTCGTCTCGCCGGCCGTGTTGCTCGCGTGGTTTGACGCGCTTGCCGCGCGCCCGGGCTGGTTCGTGTTGCTCGTTGTCGTTGCGGCAGTCGTCCGCCCGGTGTTCGCGTGGCCGACCTCACTCCTTGCGATTGCGGTCGGCTACGCCTTCGGGCTGTGGGGCATTCCGTTCGCCCTTCTCGCACTCACGATTACGAGCATTCCGCCGTACTATTTCGGCACACTCAGCGCGGAAACCGGGCGACTGACGACCGCCGGCAAGGAGCTTATCGCCGAAACCGGTGGGGTCCGTGGGGTGGCCGCCGCCCGCTTGTTTCCGCTTCCCTCCGACGTACTCTCGGTTGCCGCGGGTGTCGCTCGCGTCCGACTCGGTTCGTATCTCGTCGGCACGCTGTTCGGCGAACTTCCGTGGGCCATCCTTGGCGTACTTATCGGTATCTCGCTGGATCGGTTGCAGCGTGGCTCGATGACCGGCCTCGTCGATCCGTGGATTCTTGCGGGAATGGCCGCCGTCGCCGTCCTGTTGCTCGCGGGCCCGTGCTACCGCCTTTTTCTCGCAGACGACTCCGCTTCGGCGGGAACGACGGATTCGTCGTAATCACCTGTTGCTGTCGAGGTCGATAGCGGTACCCCAGTCGGTGCTGACACATCGGTCGCTGATGGTACTCCGGTCGGTGCCGACACACCGTGTTGTGACGGGAACACTCGCGACCGCAACTCAGCCACGTCGCTCCAAAATTCGCTCGATAATCGCGCCCGTTGAGCACAACTCGTCGGTTCCGCGTGGTTCTCTCGCACTCGCGCGTTCGACTCGACAATCGATTCTACGCTCGTCGAGCGCCGCCCGAATCGCATCGGCGTCGTGGTGTTGGTCGTAGCCCAGCACGATCACGTCGGGTTCGAGTTCCTCGATCGGGACGAAAATGTCGTCGGGATGACCGAGTCGTGCCTCGTCGACCGGTTTGAGCGCCGAGACGGTTTCGAGCCGTTGGCGATCCGACAACACCGGTGGCGCTTTGTGGGTGACGTTCTGTCTGCGGGCGACGATGACGTGTAGTTCGTCGCCGAACGCTTTGGCGTCCCGCAGATAGTGGATGTGGCCCGGATGCAGCAGGTCAAAGGTTCCCTGGGCGATCACCCGCGTTGGCGACGCAGTCGCGTCGAATCTCTCGCTCGTCCCGCGGTTGTCGCTCATAGCCACCCGTCTCGGTTGCGCTCGCGTTCGAGTTCCGCGTCGATGTCGGCCTGCGTAAAATCAAAAAACTGCTCTTCGGGCAGTGCCACGTCGAGGACATCGAGCGAGCGCGGGTCGCCGTTGCGGTCGAACGCCTTCCAGTCACGCCAGCCGTACGGCGCGCCGATGATGATGTGGACGTTGCCCTTGTGAAACGTTTTGCGGTCGGCTTGGCTCGGCCGAAGCACGCCGCTTGGGTGTGAGTGAACCGAGCCAACCGCCCGAATGTCGTTTGGCACCATGTTTGATTGGACTGTCGCACTGGTCGGATCGGACTCGGTGCCGGGAATAATCAGCACGTCGGTGATGATCTGCCCGCTTTTGTCGAGGTCGAACTTGCGGGCGTCCTCGGCGCGCAGAAAGCCCATATACTCGTTCGGATGGGTTTCCTCGCTGGCTTCGAGCGCGAACTGGAGGGTGTCGCGGGCGATGCCGAGGATCTCGGTCGATCGAAACAACCGCATTGCCATACTTCGGCCGGGCGACCTTCTAAGGGTTCCGAAACCCCACCCGCTGTGACGCGCGCAGATAATAAGCTTAACACGTCGGTTGCTCCTACGTGTGCAGTATGACTGATCATTCCGCCGGGGATTCCGGCGCAGGGGCAGATTCGCGCCCCGTCGTCTACGACCTCGCACCCGACTGCACGCTCTCGGACGTTTCGGTCGGCGAGCACTACCACGCCGTCGTCAACGGCGTCGTCGCCTACGGCGTTTTCGTCGACATCTCGGACACCGTTTCGGGGCTGCTCCACGAGTCAAACCTCGACCGCTCGTACGACGTGGGCGACCGCCTCGTCGTCACGCTCGAATCGCGCAAGGAAAACGGCGACCTCGCGTTCGACGTCCCGGCGTTCGAGACGTACCGCACCGAAATCGTCGATCACGAACCCGATATTACGTCCATTGCGGATCTCGAAACCGGGTCGACGGCGACGATCGAGGGCCGCGTCGTCCAGATCAAACAAACCGGCGGGCCGACGATTTTCCACGTTGCCGACGGCACAGCCATCGTCAGCGGGGCGGCGTTCGCCGAGGCCGGCGTTCGTGCGTTTCCCGACGTCGAAATTGACGATATCGTCCGTGTGACCGGCGAGGTCGAACTCCACCGCGACGTTCGCCAACTCGAAATCGACTCGCTTGCGGTGCTCGACGGCGACGCCGAAGCCGACGCTCGCGACTCGATTGACACCACGATTGCCGAGGCAAGCGCACCCGCCGACGTCGACCCACTCGTCGACTGGCCGGCGTTCGAGCCGATCTTCGAGGAACTCAAAACCGTTGCCGAACTCCTGCGACAAACCGTGTTGTCGGGCCGCCCGATCCGGGTTCGCCACCACGCCGACGGCGACGGCATGTGTGCGGCCACGCCGCTGCAACTCGCCGTCGAGCGGTTCATCGCCGACGTTCACAACGACCCTGACGCCCCCCAGCACCTATTCAAACGCCTGCCGAGCAAGGCCCCGTACTACGAGATGGAGGACGTCACTCGCGACCTGAGTTTCGCCCTGGAGGGCCAGTCACGACACGGCCAGAAGCTGCCGCTCCTGTTGATGCTCGACAACGGGTCGACCGAGGAGGACGTGCCGGCCTACCAGAATCTCGCCCACTACGACATTCCGATTGCCGTCATCGACCACCATCATCCCGATCCGGCGGCGGTCGAACCGCTGCTCGATGCACACGTCAACCCGTATCTGTACGGCGAGGACTACCGCATCACGACCGGCATGATGTGTGTCGAACTCGCGCGGTTGATCGATCCGGCAATCACCGACGACATCGAACACGTTCCCGCGGTGGCGGGCCGCTCCGATCGCTCGAAAGCCGAGGTGATGGACCAGTACGTCGCGCTCGCCGACGAGGCGGGCTACGACCGCGAGTCGATCGAGGCCATCGGCGAGGCGCTCGATTACGCCGCCCACTGGCTGCGCTACAGCGAGGGCAAAACACTCGTCAACGACGTGCTCGACGTGGGCTGTGAGGACTTCGACCGCCACCAGCGACTCGTCTCGTTCCTCGCCGAGCGTGCCGAACGCGACATCGACCGACAGCTCGAGGCGGTTTCACCACACGTCGAACACGAACGACTCGATTCGGAGGCGCATCTGTACCGGGTCGATCTCGACCACTTCGCCCACCGGTTCACCTACCCGGCGCCCGGCAAGACGACGGGCAACCTCCACGATCGAAAGGTGACCGAAACCGGCGAGCCCGTCATCACGATCGGCTACGGCCCGGATTTCGCCGTGCTCCGAAGCGATGGGGTTCGCCTCGACATTCCACGAATGGTTACTGAACTCAACGAGGAACTGCCCGGTGCGGGCGTCTCCGGCGGCGGCCACCTTGTTGTCGGCTCGATCAAGTTCGTCAAGGGTCGCCGCGAGTCGGTGATCGACCTGCTGGTCGAGAAAATGGCCGAAGCCGACCTCGACGAGTCGCTGTCGACGACCGCGCCGCTCGACAACTAACGGGTTCGACGGTCGCGACCGCGCAGTCGCAGTCAGTTGTCCCGTTCTCCACTCGTCGCCAGCCTCGCTTCTCACACGGTTTCGAATTCGAGCCGTCGTTTTGCGATAAGCGCTGCCACAGCGACACCGCCGAGGCCGACAACAACGGCCCCCGTTGGCCACTCGCGGTCATCGTCTGGCTCGCCGTTCCAGTCGGTCTCAAACACACCGCTGTAGTAGTCCGCAACCTGGTCGTCGTCGACGATGAGCCCCAGTTCGCGGTTGTTGGTCGCCGAGTTGTTGTTCCAGTTGAGACTGCCAATGACCGCAGTGTCGTCGGCGACGATTCCTTTCGAGTGGAGTTTGCCGAACCGGTCGCCGCCGTCGACCAGCCGAACCTCGATCGAACTGTCATCCGCGGCGCTCCGGGCAGCGATTTTCTCGGCAAGTGCGGTGTTTTCCTGTTCGACGTACCAGGTGCTGTCGAGCAGTATTCTCACCTCGACACCACGGTCAGCCGCCCGAATCGCCGCCTGGAGCAATCCGAACTGTTTGTCGGTCAGACTGGGTTGTTTGATCAGCAACCGATCGTCGGTGTCGTCGATGAGTCGCTTGATTTCGACCGCCGCGTTGTCGGGGGCGGCCACGACGGTCACGGTGTCGGCGGTTGTCGTTATCGGCGGGTGTTCGGTGGGATACTGGCCGGTTGCGCTTGCCTGCTCGAAGGTGTTGATGTCGTCGCGAACGGCTGTCCACTGCGGTGTGTCGTGCCACGTCGTATCATGGTCGAACACGGCTGCGACCTCGGTGGCCGTTTTCGGTGAGTCGACGACGACTCCCCAGCCGCGGCTGTCGGCACCGCCCGTCCCGGCGGGCTTCCAGTTTTCGGTCAGCACGATAACCCGGTCGTCGGCGACCGCGTACTTCGCGTGTTGGTAGCGAAACCGCGTTCGGTCGCCGGTCATCACGTGAACGTCGACGCCGCCGTCTGTGAGTTCGTCGAGCAGTTCGGCTTGCCGGATCGACATCCCACCGACCGGCCCGCCCTCTACCAACACGCGCACGTCGACGCCGTGGGCCTCGGCGGCAAGCAGTTCGTCGGCGACTCGGCGGTCGGTCAGCGTGTACGCCGCCACATACAGTCGGTCGTTCGTGCCGCTGATTGCTTCGATCGGGATGTCGGGACTGTCGGGCAGCACGAACGTTTCGACGGATTTGGGCCCGACCGACAGCGACTCGCGTTGGTCGAAGCCGTCGGGCTGCCAGCGTGGCTCGCGGTCGTAGCGCCAGCGATGGCTTCGGGGGGCAGAATCGTACTCGACGGCGTCGACGACGTGGTCATCGCGCTTCAGCTCGAGCGAGTCGCCGGAAACGGCAAACCGAATATGACCGGTCGCCTCGAACCGCTCAACGTCGGTGTGTTCGGCGGTTTTGTCGGGATGACGCGTCACCGCGTAGGTGCCCGGTTGCGTCGGCAACTGCGTGGTTCGGTGGCCGTCGGTCAGCGTCCACTCGCCAGGGGTTTCGAGACGGACAATGACGTACTCGCCATGGTTCTGTGGGGTTGTTGGATTCGGATACAGTTCGATTATTCGGCCGTCGCGCGTGGCAGTTGATTTGTCGGCCGATCCCGTTGTTGGCGCGACCTCCACGCTCGGGACGGAATCAGTTGTTGGTGTGGCCTCCACGCTCGGGACGGAACCACCGGCGGTCACGGACTCGCCCATCGTCTCGGATTCGACAGCGCTAGCGGTTCCAGCGCCGGCGAGCGCACCCAAGCCGGTCACCAGACACGCACAGACGACAACGAGTGCGAGGATGCGCAGTGGCGGGGGTGTCACGGGCGAACGCACACGGCCGATGGTGCGCAATCGGATAAAAACAATCGGGTCGCTCGGTCAGTGGTTTTTCGCCGATTCGGCCCCCCTTTCCGCCTACGCAGCCGCCTACGACTCGGCGCGAACGAGTCGCACGTCGAGACAGACGTTGACCTCGTGTGGCGCATACGAACGAACGATGTGTTTGGTTTCGACCTCGACGCAGTACGCCGGTTCTGCGGCCGCCCGGATCGCCCGTTCGCCGGGCCCAAAGGGGTCGTCCTCGTGTTGGATGTCGTAGTAGTGAATCACACACTCGTCGCCCGCGAGCGCGACCGCCGTCTCAAGGAAGTCGTCGGCGCTGTGCGGGAGGTTCATGATGAGCCGATCCGCCCAGCCGTGGTAGTCGGTGGCGACCTCGCGAACATCGCCCACAACGGCCGTGATTCGCTCGCTGACGTCGTTGCGTGCGGCATTTTCGCGGAGATACGCGACGGCCGTCTCGTTGAGATCGCAGGCGACGACGTCCGCGCCGCGGGCGGCGGCGGGAATCGCAAACGGGCCGACACCGGTGAACATATCGAAGACCTGTTCGCTCGCCGCAATCTGTTCGACAATCCGGTGGCGCTCGGTTGCGAGCCGCGGCGAAAAGTAGACGCTCGCGAGATCGACCAGAAGCGAGTGGCCGTACTCGCGGTGGACTGTTTCGGTCGGCGCGAGCGACGAGTCGGCCTCGACAACGCGGATCACGTCCCAGTCGCGAACCCGTAGCTCGCCGCTGATTTTCGAGGCACGGTTGAGCACCGATCGAACCGGCAGATCCGAGTCGAGTACGGCGTCGGCGATTTCGGTCGCCCGCTCGTCGTCGGCCTCATCGAGAATGACGATGTCGCCGAGCCGTTCGATAGCGGGTTCATAGCCGAGCATGTCAGCGGGCGTCACGACGCCGCGGCGCGCCGGCAACTCGCGTGTCGCCGTTTCGAACCGGTCGGGAACGCGCTCTGGGTCGGTGACCGGAATGTACAGCGTGCCATCGACTTCGACGATTTCGTGATCATCGTCGAGCACGCCAGCCGCTGCCAGCGCGCTGCGACTCTCCTCGCCGGCCTCGCGGGCGACGGCGACACACGGAACCTGCATATGGGGTCGATGGGTCGCCACCGTGCCTAAGCGTGACGTTCCGGTCGCCGAGCGCGACCGATTTACGCTGGGGATCCCAACGGCCGTCAATGGCTGCCGACGAGTTCCCAACACCACAGCCCGGGCCGTCGTGGGCGCGCCTCCGCGTGCGGTTCGCCTGCAGCGTTGTCGCCGCGGTGGTTCAACTCGTCATCTTCTGGGAGTTCGTTCTCGGTGCGCTGCCGTTTCTCTGGCCACCGCGCGAGCCGACGACCCAATGGGTGAGTTTCATCATGGTCTCGCTCGGTTCGTTCGTGTTCCTCTCGGGGCTGGTCGGCACGCTCGTCGGCGACCAGCTGTACGACCGCTACGGGTTGTTTGCCGACGACTGAGGTGGGTCACCTGTCGCCGGATTCGGCGTCCTCCGACAACGCCGTCACCCGCGGCGCGTTCGTCACGTGGTCGTCGTCGACGACGGTGGTCGCGCCGAACGCGGTTTTGAGCGTCTCGCTCGTGAGCACCTCGCGTGGCGTGCCGCTCGCGACGACCTCGCCCGCGGTGAGCAACACCAAGCGGTCGCAGTAGCGCGCCGCAAGGTTCAGATCGTGAATCGCGGCGACCGCGGCGCGGCCGTCGTCGACGACGCTTCGAACCAGATCGAGTGTTCGGATCGCGTGGTTGATGTCGAGGTTGGCGGTCGGTTCGTCGAGCAACAACAGCGGCGTTTGCTGTGCGAGCGCCCGCGCGAACAACACGCGTTGGCGCTCGCCGCCGCTGAGTTCGGTCACCGGCCGGTCGACGAACGCCGACAGCGCGGTTCGCTCGATTGCCTCGGCGACTGCCGCGTGATCCTTGCTACCGGCGGTGCCAAACCGTCCGATGTGAGGATGGCGACCCATCGCAACCGCGTTTTCGACCGAAAAGGAAAACGAGAGCTCGGTTTCCTGTGGAACGGTCGCGACCAGCTGACCAATCTCGCGTGCCGACAGGTTTGATACCGTAGTGCCCTCGATGGAGACGTTGCCGTCGGCTGGTGAGACGGTTCCGCGAACCGCTCCGAGCAGCGTGGTTTTGCCCGCGCCGTTCGGACCGACGAGACCGACGAGTTCTCCCTGTTCGACCTGCAGCGACACCGATGAGAGCACTTGGGTGCCGCCGAGGTCGACCGAGAGGTTCTCGACGCGGAGCGTTGGCTCACCGGCTTGTGCGCGAGTGGCTGGTGAACTGCCGTCGCGCTCGACGGTGTTGTTGCTGTCCCCGTTGTCGACGCTGTCGGTGTCATTGCCTTTGCTCATAGCTCGTGGACCTCCCGACTGCGGAGCAGATAGAGGAAAAACGGCGCGCCGACCGCGGCGGTCACGATGCCGACCGGAATCTCGGTTGCCCCCGCGCGGGCGACCGTGTCGGTGAGCACGAGAAACGAGGCACCCGCCAGCGCGGCCGCCGGCAGCAACACCCGGTGGTCGGGGCCGACGACGAGCCGCACCATGTGGGGAACGATGAGACCGACAAAGCCGATGACGCCCGAAACGGCGACGGCCGCCGCCGTGAGCACCGCCGACACGGCGAGCAAAATCCGTTTGGTTCGTTCGACTTCGACGCCGAGCCCCTGTGCCTCGGATTCGCCGAGCAGGAGGATGTTGAGGTCGCGGGCGTACGCAAGGAGGATGAGAAACAACAGCGGCACGAGCACGAGCGTCACGGCCACGTCGTTCCAGCCGGCGTTGCCGAGATGGCCCATGAGCCAGTGGACGACCGCGCGGAGGCCGTCGCCGCTGTGGAGTTGGAGAAACGCGATGACGGCGCCGAGAAACGCCTGAATGGCGACGCCCGCAAGCAGCAACGTTGCCACCGGCGTTCGGCCGCCCTCCGTGGCGATCAAATACACCGTGAACGCCGCGATGAGTGCGCCGGCAAATGCCGCGCCGCGAAGGCCGAGGCCGAACGGGATCGCCACCGGGACGACGAGGAACGCGACCGCGCCGACCGCCGCGCCCGACGAGACGCCGATAATCGACGGGTC